>JBFKXV010000402.1:0-3013 GCA_041637935.1 Burkholderiales bacterium
CATGAACAGCCGCTTGCAACGTCTGCTGCGGCAAGGCGAGGCAGGTTCCCTGGACAGCCTGGAGCTGCCATGGAAGTCACGAGAGCGTGCCCTGCTGCGTGCATTTGGCGGCGAACTGGTGACTGTCTTTAATGTTGCCGAGCAGCAGTTATCCGAATACTTTGCCGATCCGGATGACACCGAAGCGTTGGACGCGGTGAAGGACGCGCTAAAACAGGCGCAAGGTGCTTTGCAGGTTGCGGGTGATCACTACGCAGTGGCAGCGGTCAATTACTGCATTGACGAAACAAACGGGCTTGCCAGATCGACGCTGGAAGATCAACAACGTGTCAGGGCAGACCTCGCTGCGGTTATATCGGCGTTGGCTTTTTATGCCGGTCGGCTTGGGCAGGATAAGCCTGATCTGGCTGAGATTCTGCAAAGGGCTGGTGCGCCAGACAATGTAATATCGCCACAGTCGCCCGTGTCTACTGACGATGAACAATCGGAGCTTGTTCCGTCTTGCGATCAATCGGGGAGTCTGGACCAGCTGGATCCATCGGGATCGCAAAAGGGAGACGCCAAACCAACGTCATCGGCCGTAACTGAGTCCGTTGACGAAGTGGCGACGGCAGATCAGCTTGCGCGGGCGGTACGCGGCAAAGATTCGGAGCGGATTGCTGCGCAGGCACCGGCTGAGCATGGTGATGTGGCAAGCGGTGACGTGGAAAAGGTCGACGTGCCATCCGATCTTGAGCTGTTGTCGGTATTCATTGACGAGGCGAACTCGGTGTTGTCGGAAACCGGCAAAATGCTCGAGCGATTGCGTGCCAACTGGCCTGACACTGAAGCACTTTTCACGCTGCGGCGAGGCTTTCACACGCTGAAAGGCAGTGGCCGCATGGTTGGCTTGAAGCGCTTCGCAGAAGTTGCGTATGCGCTGGAAAAGCTGCTCGACGCATCCGTGCGTGGCGATGGCGCCGCTCGCGACGAGTTACTGCTGCTGCTCGATACGGCGTTGATCCGTATGCGGTTGTGGGTTGGAGCGCTAGCAGGTGAAGGGCGCGTGCAAATCGAAACGAGTGAACTGACACAGTGGGCGGAACGGGTCGGTCATGGTGCAGTTAGTGCAGGCGCAGTTAATGTAAAACCGATTAATAAAGAATCGACCGATCGACAATCCGCTGACCGGCGAGCGTCGCAACACGAATCGGTGCACAGCGAGCCAGTGATGCAAACTGTCGACGACACGGCCGGTGTCGTCGTCGGAAACGTACGACTGTCGAAAACATTACTCGACGTATTTATCGGCGAGGCCGGGCGGGCAGCCAAAGCGCTGGTTGACGAGTTTGCCAGTCCAGACACGACGGCAGACAGCGCAAGGGCGCACGAGCGTTTCCGTCTGGCGCATACGCTCAGAGGCATTGCCGGAACTGCGGGTTTCATCGAGCTGCGAGAACTTGCTGGTGCACTCGAGATTGTGCTGCGCGGCGCTGCTGAGAACGATCTGCAGTTCGGTCCCGCGGAGCTGGATATAGGTGCTTCGGTCGCGAAGGCCTTGCTCGACATGCTCGAAAACATCAAAGTGCTGCGGGCGCCAATTGCTCGTCCGGAGCTGGTGGCGAAATTGCGCGACATCGCACAACGGCAACAAAGCGGACTGCCCGGTATCCAGATGGAGTTGATCGATGATCCGGGCCGCGAAACTGGCGCACACAACAATACGACCGGATTTGATCCGTTCGGTGACACCGGGTTGTTCGATTCATTGGGCGATAGCGGTGTCATGAATACCGGTGCGATTAATACCGGTGCGATTAATACCAGTGCGATGAATACCAGCGCGATGAATACCGGCGAGCTCGATTCCTTCGGCGACACTGGTCTGCTCAATTCCTTCAGCGACACTGGCGTGCTCGACGTTCAAGCCGGGCAGTTGGGTGAGCGGCGTACCCAGCAGCGCATGCAGGACGACATTGATGCGACGTTGTTGCCGCATTTTCTGGAGGAGGCTGCCGAGCTGGTTCCGCAAATTGGTGAGGGGCTACGCAGTTGGCGTGCCAATCCACACCAGCCGGACCGCCATGAGGCGCTGACACGTTTGCTGCACACGTTCAAGGGTGGCGCGCGCATGGCAGGCGCGATGGCTCTGGGCGAGTTGACACACAGTATGGAAGCACGCGTCGTAACCGCGGCCGAATTGCCGATAATCCCCGACACCTTGTTTGACGGTCTGGAGGTTTCATTTGATCGTATGGGTGTTCTGCTTGAACGCCTGTCCAAACCCGAATCTGCTGCGACCGAAACCGAGGCCACGCCGGCACGGCCGAGTTTGCGGGTGCGCGTCGATTTACTGGAGCGATTGGCGACTGAGGCGGGGGAACTCGCCACTTCGCGCTCCAGCGTGGAGGGTCAAGTGCGCTCCATTCGCGGACAAATGCGCGAGATGGGAACGAGTATCGAGCAGCTGCGCCTGAAGCTGCGAGAGCTGGAGATTCAGGCCGAGTCGCAGATCCAGTCACGCCAGGTGCGTGCCGACGATTCAGAAGGGTCTCTCGACCCGCTGGAGTTGGACCGCTTCACGCGATTGCAGGAACTCACCCGGCTGATCGAGGAGAACGCCAATGACGTGACGTCGATAACGCAGACGATCGTCCGTCAAATCGATGATTGCGATGGGGCGCTCGCTGCGCAAGAGCGCATGACACGCGTTCTGCAGGACAGTTTGGTAAACGTGCGCATGGTGCCGTTCTCAACGCTCAACGAGCGGCTCTACCGTGTGGTTCGCTTGACGGCTCGTGATGCTGGCCGCCGGGCCAGCCTCGACATCCGCGGCAGCGGAGCCAATTTGGACCGCGGCGTTGTCGACCGTATCGCGGCGCCGCTCGAACACCTGCTGCGCAATGCGGTGGTCCATGGCATTGAAACACCCGAGGAGCGTCGCGCGGCAGGCAAGCCGGATGCCGGCGAGATCGTTCTCGATGTCAGCCAGGAGGGCAACGAGGTGGTGCTGGTGCTACAGGACGATGGCCGC
>JBFKXV010000403.1:0-3011 GCA_041637935.1 Burkholderiales bacterium
GAATCGTCGTCATCAATCCGTTGACCACTCCGATGTCATCATTGACTGCCTTGACCAGCGGCGCCAGACAGTTAGTGGTACAGGACGCATTGGAAATCACCGTGTGCTTGCTGCTCAGCACGTTGTCATTGACACCGTAAACGACAGTTGCGTCGACATCCTTGCCGCCCGGCGCAGAAATAATTACCTTGCTGGCGCCGCCCGCCAGATGCGCTTTGGCTTTCTCCTTGCTGGCGAACAAGCCAGTGCATTCGAGCACGACGTCGACACCGAGGCGCTTCCACGGAAGCTCGGCAGGATTGCGTTCTGCCAGTACGGCAACCTTGTCACCATTGACCACGAGGTGATCGCCGTCCACTGTTACCGTGCCGGGAAAGCGCCCGTGAGCCGTGTCATATTGCGTCAGGTGGGCATTGGTATTGGCGTCACCGAGATCGTTGATCGCGACGATCTCGATATCATGTTGCTTTCCGCCTTCATAATGGGCTCGCAGGATATTGCGACCAATTCGACCATATCCATTAATGGCCACACGAACTGACATTGCTCGGCTCCTTATTGATTAAAGTCAAATTTTACTTCACTCCCTGTACCGATCATAGCGCCGGGCGATGACCCGGGTGTGACCGCAGTTGCTTTTCTTGGGGCGGCCTCTTATGCTCCTGTGGCAGATGTCGCCCGCGGGCCTGCTCATCTTTTGCCGCAGCCCTGGACTGAATCACCCGCATCCGACGGGGGCAAGAACGCACAGTAAGGAGGAGGAGATCATGAAACTCACATGGAAACTGGCCGTGTCAGCAATTGTTGCCGCGGTCGCATTGTCAGCGTGTTCGCGTCAGGATGAAAGCGGTGAGGTGGAAGTCCTACACTGGTGGACCTCTGGCGGCGAAGCCGCTTCCGTCGCCGAGTTGAAGAAGATGCTCGAGGAGCGAGGCGACACCTGGAAGGATTTCGCGGTTGCCGGCGGTGGCGGTGAAACCGCAATGACGGTACTGAAGTCGCGCGTGGTGTCGGGCAACCCGCCAACTGCCGCACAGGTCAAAGGCCCCGGCATTCAGGAATGGGCGCGCGAGGGGGTGCTCGCCAACCTGAACAGCGTCGCACAGGCGGGCGACTGGGACAATCTGCTGCCGGGCGTAGTCAGTTCCGTAATGAAATACGAAGGCAATTACGTGGCCGTGCCGGTCAATGTGCACCGGGTCAACTGGATGTGGGCCAATCCGGCGATCTTCGAGCAGGTCGACGCGAAGATCCCCACCACCTGGGACGAATTCAAGGTCGCAGCTGACAAGATCCAAAAAGCTGGTTTCATTGCCGTTGCGCACGGCGGACAACCGTGGCAGGACGCTACTTTGTTTGAGTCGATCGCGCTTGGTGTCGGCGGCGCCAGCTGGTATCAAAAAGCCTTCGTCGATCTCGATCAAGCCGCATTGAACAGCCCGACCATGGTAAAGGCGTTCGACACACTGCGCATGGTGCAGAAATATATCGACAAGGACGCCGCCAACCGCGACTGGAACCTGGCTACCGCAATGGTCATCAACGGCAAGGCGGCCATGCAATTCATGGGCGACTGGGCGAAAGGCGAATTCACCGCGGCCGACATGGTGCCAAATGCAGACTATGTTTGCATGCCGGCGCCCGGAACCGCTGGTTCGTTCACTTTCAATATTGACAGCTTCATCATGTTCGAGCAGAAAAACGATGCAGCGATCACGGCACAGGCGCACCTCGCCGAAGCAATCATGGATCCCAAGTTTCAGGAGATATTCAACCTGAACAAGGGTTCGATTCCGGTGCGACTGGGGATGGATCTGTCCAAGTTTGATGATTGCGCCAAGGCGGCAGCAGCGGAGTTCGTGTCGGCATCAAAAGAAAATAAACTGGTGCCGAGTTGGGCGCATGAGATGGCGATGCCGCCGGCCAACAAGGGGGCGATGTTCGACGTGGTCACGTCGTTCATCAACTCGCCTCGCATGACCTCAACGGATGCTGCCGCCGGTATGGCAGCCGCCGGCAAACAATAAGTCGTTTCTAACCCGGAGCCGCGGCGCGCGACTACGCGCCTGCGCCGCGGCACAGCCCCGCTGACCGGATCGGTGTTTCAATGACCGCTGCTGCAAACACGTCCGAACTCGAGCGCCCGCACAGGCGGTTCGCCGACTATCTGGAGAACGCGCTACCGAAGATCGTGCTCGGGCCAACGCTACTCATTGCGTTGATTTTTATCTACGGCTTCATCATCTGGACCGGTTGGCTGTCGTTCACCGAGTCGCGACTTCTGCCCCGCTACGAGTTGGCCGGCTTTGTCCAGTACATCAATTTATTTGAGAACGAGCGTTGGTGGACAGCCTTGAGGAATCTCGGCATCTTCGGCGGATTGTTCATCGGGGTTTGTCTACTGACGGGTTTGCTGCTCGCGATCTTGCTGGATCAGCGGATACGCGCGGAAGGCTTTCTGCGGGCCATCTATCTGTACCCGATGGCGCTATCGTTCATCGTTACAGGTACCGCCTGGCGCTGGATTCTCAACCCGGGACTCGGATTACAAAATCTGGTCCGACAAATGGGATTCGAAAATTTCACGTTCGATTGGATTGTCACGCCGGGAATGTCGATCTACACCGTCGTGATCGCCGGCGCCTGGCAATCCACCGGATTCGTGATGGCGTTGTTCCTGGCCGGTCTGCGGGGTGTTGACGATGCAATTATCAAGGCGGCGCAGGTTGACGGCGCGTCGACAACACGCATTTACACCAGCATCATCATTCCGTCACTGCGCCCGGTGTTCTTTAGTGCGCTGATTATCCTGACGCACATCGCTATAAAAAGTTTTGACCTGGTAATGGCACTGACTGGCGGCGGTCCCGGATTTTCCTCCGACCTTCCCGCAATATTCATGTACACCTTCGCTTTTAACCGCAACCAGATTGGAATGGGCGCAGCGAGCGCAATGTTCATGCTGATGACCGTGGTTGCGATTATCGTGCCTTTGATGTACTCGGAGACGC
>JBFKXV010000404.1:0-3004 GCA_041637935.1 Burkholderiales bacterium
ACAAACTACTGGCCAACGCCTACCAGTTATCGCACCGGTAAATATTGCACCGGTAAATATTGCACCGATCAATATTGCACCGATCAATATTGCACCGGCAAGTATTGCACCGATTAATATTGCACCGCTGAATTTGCACGCTGCGCTGCACCGTCAGTTGCAGACTGATGCGACATGTCAACTGATTCGAGCCGCCAGACCGGCGACTGCATGCACTCATCAACAAATTCGATCTCGTGCCGACGCGGCGGCTGCGGCGCATCGAATACTCGTTCGGCGGCGCCGGTGAGCAGCGCTTCATCGAGTTCATTGCGTACGAACCAGCGTAATTGCGGGGGAAAGCTGCGAATCGCTACCAGGTCGTCAGCCAGTCGCGACATGAAAAACGCGCGTGAAATTCCGTTATCACGTGACAATGCTGCGTTGCGAATGAACACGCCGGCTTCGAGACATTCTTCAATCGGATGCGATCGCACTGCAGCATCTTCCGCCAATGCAGTGCCGCCGATGGTTGCCACGATACAGGTGATAGTCAAGATTGTTCGCAAAATTCACCTCGCTTTCGTGTTGCGATGATCGCAGTCAAAAAATACTACGTTTGCTGCGTGCGTTCGAGTGAAATATTCGCGTCGCATGAACTGGTGAGCGGTTGCGATTCGCTATGACTGGATTGCGAGCATAATTAATGCCTATTGCGTGCTACTCTGCGCGTCGCGGGTGTTGAATTGGTTTGCGCAACGTCTTGCTGTGTGTTGATTCGCTCGGCGTTGATGTGGCGACAGGCAAACGCGGACGTCACTTTCATCTGTCCTGATTATGAAACGAATTTACGGTTGTTTGATCTTGCTCGCCAGCGCCATGGCCGTGCCTTTCGTTGCGGCACAAGACGCAGCGATTGAAATTAAAGAGGGCGATGTCGAGCACTGGATTGAGTACTACAAGAAAGAGCGTGGTCTAGGTGACGAAACAGTTACGCAGAAAAAAGACCCGCCGAAAGCACTGCCTGAGGAAGCCGGCCAAAGCGAGGGTCGAGCAACATCAACGCGGCCCGCTACGCCTGATCCCGATCGCTGATCGATGGCGCCAGGCGAAACACGACGCAGTGCCAGAAGGATTCGATCAGAAATCAAGTTCGCAATAAGATTTTTTCTTATGGCTTCGGATGAGGCTATCTAACTTACTGATAAATATATATAAAAATAAACCTAACAGTTTGTTAGATTTGATCTTTCTTTAATTTTTAACTAAGTTTGATGCTGCAGGACGGCTTTGCGGACCGGAGACGCTGCGGACCACAAAGCGAACGCGAAACACGCAATCTTTCTTCTTCAACTGCCTGTTTGCATAAGCCGTCCCCGCATCTGTCTGTTGTGCTTCGTCGTCTTATTCTGACCGGGCTCCTAGTCCACCTCCCTTACGGTGAGTCCGGTTAGTTATCCACGATAGTGGTGTCCCCAAGGCGAGGACGCAGGCAGAGGGCCCGGTCGTGTTGTTTGGTGTGCTTACGCCCGCGTATGACCAGAACGCGGAACCTGCGGTGCCTGATCCTGTATCAGGCAAGGGTGCGCCAGAAACAAGCCGGGCTCGCGGGGCGGCTTACTTTTTTGATTCATCCGGCTTTCGTGTGGGTCCAGCCGTGAGGCACGAACCGCCTGGCAGCGACGGCATGCGATAGAAACCCTCCACCGCAAAGGCACGAAGACGCAAAGTCACACAAAAAATACGAGTTGATGTCCTTCCTGCCTGCTGTTACTTGGTCCCGTTGGTGTCTTCGTGGTGAAGATTTTTGTTCCGTACGGCCAAGTGAGTGTCTGAAGATTCGTACGTACCCACAGTAAAGCCGGAAGAACCACTTTTTTTGGCCGGGCTTCTTTTGTTTGCTTTTGCCGCCCGGGGACGCTCACGCCGGAGCGGGTTCCGACAAATCGAAATCCAGTTCGACTTTCGCGCCATTAGGGTCGAAGAAGAACAGCTGCCAGACATTCGCATCGTCCAGGCGTCGCAGGTCGTATTCGAGTCCGCGCGATTTCAGTCGTTCAATCGTGTCAACCAGGCCGGTCGCGCTGAACGCCATGTGATCGATGACGCCCTCGCGAGGTTCGGGTAACTTGTTCCCGGCAATGACGTGCAGTATCGCCTGCCCATTGGAATACAGCCAAGCGCCGGGAAACTTGAAATTTGGCCGCTTACCCGGCTCGAGTTCGAGCAGTTCACGATAGAACGTGACGGTTTCGTCGAGTTGATCGGTGAGTACTGTGAAGTGGTTCATTGCTGTGGCAGGCATGTCTTGTTCACTCCCGTAGTTTGATTTGCGCTGATGGGTCAGGCTTGTTCAGGCCGCGGCCTGGTTTTTCTGTTGTGCTTGCATCGATTGCTGGCGCTTATCGAGCCACCAGCCGTATTGCTCGGGCCACGATTCGAAATGCCCCCGGCAACCGAGCTGCGCTTCGGCGTGCAGCGCCCAGTTGGGATTATGCAGCGCCTCGCGGCCGATCGCGATCAAGTCGGCTTGCTCCGAACGCAGGATCTGCTCTGCTTGCTCAGCATCGAGTATCAGGCCGACGGCCATCGTCTTGATAGCGCCGTCGCGGCGGATACGCTCTGCAAACTGGACCTGGAATCCCGGCACTCGCTTGACGCGGGCGGCGGTCGCAGAGCCCATCACTCCCCCTGAGGAGCAGTCGACGACATCAACGCCGCGCGCTTTCAATTCCCGCGCGAGCACCACGCTATCGTCGAGGTTCCAGCCATCGTCGACACCGTCCACGGACGAAATGCGGGTGAACAGTGGTTTGCTATCCGGCCACACTGAGCGCAGCGTTTCCGCCAGTTCGAGCGTGAATCGCATGCGTCCAGCGAGATCTCCACCGTATTGGTCAGTGCGCTTGTTTGTGATCGGTGACAGGAACTCGTGTCCGAGATATCCGTGGGCGCTGTGAATCTCCAGCACGTCAAATCCCGCGCGCAACGCGCGCTGAGCGGCAAGCCGCCAGTGATTTTGCAC
>JBFKXV010000405.1:0-3002 GCA_041637935.1 Burkholderiales bacterium
CTCACAGCAACGCCACCACACTGAATCGCGACCTGGGTTTCGCACGCGGTACTGGTCGTTCCCGACATCGGCGTTACGAAGCGCGAATAGATTGGCAGCGGCAGCGTGCGCAGCGTAGCGGTATCGCGCACCGCCCCATCGACGACGATGCCACCGAGTTTGCGGTTGAGGGCTTCGGTTGCAAACAGCTCACCGGCAACCGCCCGGTGGCCGCCCCGCGTGTCGATCACCAACACATCACCCGGTTTCGCATCAACCAGGGCGCGCAACACGGTGAGATGGTCGTCCGGGCAGACCAGCGTAAATGCCGCGCCCACTAACTTATGACCGGAACTGATCGGTCGCACGGCGGGATCGATCACACGCAGGCGCTTGTCGGCATCGCACAGCGCGGCCGGATCGAGTTGCAGCAGTCTTTGCCTGAGTTCACTAAAGTTCATCGTCATCCCTCTCAATAACCTATGAATGCCTCGAATTTGGTAACGGGTACATCAGGCCGGCAGACTGGAAACCACCATCCACATTGAGCGAATGCCCGTTGACGTAATCACTCTCGGCTGACGCGAGAAACACTGCGGCATTGGCAATCTCTTCCGGAACGCCGTAACGTCTTTGTGGTACCAGGAAGTTGTACGCCTCTACCGTCGCCGGATCGTGCATTGCACGGCCCACGTCGGTCATGATCGGGCCGGGAACAATATCGTTGACATTGATGCCCTGCTCCGCCAGCTCCACCGCCATGACCTTGGTCAGCAGTTCGAGCCCGGCTTTTGCCGCGCCATAGGCTGCGCGGCCGATGCCGCCGCGTTGCCCCGACAGCGAGCAGATATTGATGATCTTGCCGTAGCCTTGCTTGACCATCTGCCGTCCGGCCGCCTGCGAGCAGAGAAACGCGCCGGTCAGGTTGATACGGATCACCTTTTCCCACTCGTCCAGTGGAAAGTCCAGCGCGCGCTTGTTAATGCCGATGCCGGCATTGTTCACGAGAATGTCGACCCGGCCGAACTCACGCAGGCAGAAGTCAACCAGTTGCTGCCCGCCGGTCGCTTCGGCAACATCGGTGCGAATCGAGCGGACCTCGCGACCGCCTTTGCCGAGCTCGGCAGCCGTCTTCGCCGCCAGATCACCATTGATATCACCGATGACCAGCCGCGCGCCCTCCTCGACAAACGCCGTACCGATCGCTTTGCCGATTCCCTGTGCCGCCCCGGTGACAATCGCCACCCGGTCTTTCAGACGTGCGCCGGTCATTGGCTGCTGCCGCCAATCGGTACCGGGTTGGTGCCACTTGGTCCGACACCGATGATCTGCACCACCGCTTCCTCGCCTTTTGCGCCATCGTAGTGAACCTCGCGCGGCGTATGCACGACGAAGCCGCCGGCCTTGACCGGCACGGTGAGATCAGGATCGTAGCTGTCGCCGGTACCGGCCCACCAGGTACCGCTGATCACCGTCACGTAGCGCGTTTCGGGATGCCAGTGCGGGCGGCTCATGGTGTGCGGTGCAAATTTCGCGCGGATGACGTACACCCCTTCTTTCTTGGGGTCACCGTGCAGCACCACGAACTTGACACCCGGAAGACCGGGGTAGTCTTGCCACGCCAGCCGATCGGTGTCCACTACCGTCATGACATCGGCATCGAATGCCGGTTCCGCGTTGGCCGCATTCCAGGCGCCAAACAATGCCAACACGGCACCTGCAACTGAAAACCAATTCTTCATTTCGTTTTCTCCAAACACAGAAATTTCACTGTGTAGCCCGGAAGGAGCGCAGCGTATTCCGGGAACTACTATCAATCGGGTCCCCGCGATGCGCTTCGCTCCTCCCGGGCTACTCGCTATTCAACCGAGTTCGCGCAATACCCTGCGCGCCTTCCGCGCTACAGTCCTTTATTACAAATCAGTGACTGCGCCACGCGACGCGTCCGCCACCAGTTTTGTGTACTTCGCCAACACACCGCTCGTGTAACGCGGTGGCAGTGGTCGCCATTCAGCCAAACGTTCTCGCATCTGCTCTTCGCTGAGGTCAACCTCGAGTTTCCGATTCTCCACATCGATGGTGATCTTGTCGCCGTCGCGCAACGCGGCAATCGGACCGCCCTCAGCCGCCTCCGGAACAATGTGCCCAATTACGAAGCCGCGCGATGCGCCCGAGAACCGGCCGTCGGTCATCAGTGCCACGGTCTCACCCAAACCTGCACCTTGCAGCGCGCCGGTCACCAGTTGCATCTCGCGCATGCCTGGCCCGCCCTTCGGCCCTTCGTTTCGCAACACCATGACGTCGTTGGGTTGAATACGCCCCTTCTTGATTGCAAGGAATGCATCTTCCTCGTTCTCGAACACCCGTGCCGGCCCTTGATGGTGCTTCTTGGTCTGCCCCGAGATCTTGATCACGCTGCCGCCCGGCGCGAGGTTACCGCGCAGAATGGCCAGACCGCCCTCTTTCTTCAGCGGTTGCGCCAACGGTTTGATGACATCCTGACCGGCCGGCTCGCGCGCCGCTTCGATTTCCTCTGCCAGCGTCTTGCCGGTTACGGTTTTCTCTGCGCCATGCAGCAGACCCGCTTCAACCAGACGTTTTCCTACCACCGGCATGCCGCCGGCCTCGTACATTTCCGGTGCGGTGTAAGTGCCCCACGGCCGCATGTCCGCCAGCACCGGCGTCTTTCGTGATATCCGGTCAAAGTCCTCGAGCGCTAGCTCGACACCGAAGTCATGCGCCGTGGCGAGCAGATGAAGCACTGAATTGGTTGACCCACCGGTCGCCATCACGCCGGTAATGGCATTTTCGAAACTGCGGCGCGTGACCAGCGAGCGCGGCGTCACACCTTTGCGCAGCAGTTCCATTACTAGCTTGCCGGTTTGGAACGCGACGTCCGGTTTCTTCGTGTCCAGCGCTGGTACGTCGTTCCATCCCAGCGGCGAAATGCCCAACATTGCATAGGCTGTCGCCATCGTGTTGGCGGTGAACTGACCACCACAGGCGCCGGCTCCCGGGCAGGC
>JBFKXV010000406.1:0-2999 GCA_041637935.1 Burkholderiales bacterium
GCGTGAAACGCGTGTAGTGCCGATGTTCGAGCGCCTGTATCGATCTTTGCTTTGATACTCTCAACACCCAGCTCAGGCAGCGACACCCATTCGCGCCACCCCACAGTCATCAAGTCCATGCTTGAACAACCGGCAAATTACAGTCGGGTGCGAGCAGTCGCACGATCATCGATATCGCTTCCGCCCACCGGAATCCATCTCGCTGACAAGCAGCCGTCGCTCAACCGGCGATAACTACGAAAAGTGGGTTGTGCCAGGACCACAAAGTATGTTTCCAGGTCTATCAGCACATAGCCCAACTCGAAAACCTCCTCGCTGATACGCCGGATGACATTAGGCGGCACACGTTTGCGCCCGGTTAGTGCGCGCATTTGTTTCATCGAGAAGCGATAGCGTCCGCGTTCCTTTCCGCCAAACGCCACTTCATAGAGGGCCGCCAATCGATTTGCAACTTCCCGATGCTCCGGTCTACCCGACATCAAATGCTCCGCTATTGAATAAGCTAAATGCAATTTTCAGTTCACTATAGCAAGATAATTTTATCTATGTCAAAAATCTGATTATATTATGTATCTGCATATTCGCGATTTGGAGACCTAGGTAATGGATGCAACAGCCGAAAACGAGAAGACATCGTGGAGCAAGCTGCGTGACCTCGCGGCTGCCGGCGATCGCCTCGCCCTCGAAGCGCTGCTCGACGATTTACCAGCCAGCGAAGCCGTGCGCGCCCTGCTCATGCTTGATCCGGAGGAACAACGCAACCTGCTGACAACGCTCAATCCGTCGGATGCTGCAGATCTGATTGATGAAGTCCCCGATCAGCAGGCGGCCGATCTGATGGAGCAACTGCCGGCCGCCGATGCCGCATCGATATTGCAGGAACTGCAAAGTGACGACCTGGCTGACCTTATTGGCGACATCGAGTCGCCGGAGGCTGAGGCCATCCTCGCAGAAATGGCCCCCGGGGCGGCCGACGAAGTGCGCCGCCTGATCGAATTCGATCCGTTGACCGCGGGCGGTTTGATGATGACGGAGGCATTCGCCTTCGTCGAAACGGCCACCGTTCGTGATGTCGTGAACCAGCTCACGTCGGATTCCACTGCCGCTAACAGGTATCAGAACCAACATCCTTATGTTGTTTCGAAAACGCAAACTTTACTCGGCGTTGTTTCCCTCCGAGCGCTTTTGTTATCGCCTGGCGAAACACCGCTGAGGTCAATCATGATCCCGGCACTATCGGTCAAGCCGGATACATCACTCGACGATCTGGATGCTTTCTTTGACGACCACGACTTCCTGTGCGTGCCGGTGGTGGATGAGGCAAATACGTTAATGGGTGTTGTGCTGCGAACTGCGGTCGCCGAAGCCGCTCTTGAGCGTGCCGATGTTGCGCAACTGAAGATCCAGGGTATCGTCGGTGACGAATTCAGATCGATGCCGACGTTGCACCGCGCCAGCCGACGGCTTTCATGGCTCAGCATTAATGTTGTACTCAACATCGTCGCGGCCAGCGTCATCGCGATGTACGAAGAGACACTTGCCGCCTTGATCGCTTTGGCCGTGTTTCTGCCGATTGTGTCGGATATGAGCGGTTGTTCCGGGAATCAAGCTGTAGCGGTAAGCCTGCGGGAACTGACACTCGGCATTGCCAAACCCGCCGATCTGGTCAGGGTGTGGTTGAAAGAGATCAGTGTCGGACTCATCAATGGCCTGGCATTAGGCGTCATACTCGCGGCTGCGGCCTGGTTGTGGAAAGGAAATGCTTTCCTCGGATTGGTTGTCGGCGGCGCCCTGGCGGCCAATACCATTCTCGCAGTCTCGATCGGCGGCACGGTACCGCTTGCACTAAAACGCCTCGGTATTGACCCCGCGGTCGCATCGGGACCCATTCTGACCACGATTACCGATATGGTCGGGTTTTTTCTGGTTCTTAGTTTTGCCGCCGCTATGATGCCATTGCTTGTCGCTTGAGCGGTTATGCTGCCGCTTGGCTCGAATGAAACGTGTAAACAGGATAAGCAACGCCTGGAGTACGGGCAAACGGCTTAGCAGTGCATACTGTTACTGCAGTTGAGCCGTTCGCACCAAAACGCAATTTGAAAACACCGGGCTTGTGCCAAAGCGTCGCCGTGCAGTTTTGTTGCCGCGTGCCGCGCGATCATGGCATCGGCATATCAAATTTTCTGGACAATAAATAACTGAGGCAATATGGACTTCATCACTTCCATCATCATCATTGTTGTTTGCCTGTTCTTTTCAGCCGCTTTCTCCGGGAGCGAGACGGCGCTTCTCAAGCTCGATCCCCATGATATCGATGATGAGCTTTCCAAAAAAGGTGGGCCCGCCTTGGCGGCGGTGCGCGAACTCATCCGCTCTTCCTCGCGCTTTCTGGTCACCATCCTTTTGGGCAACAACGTGGTGAATATTCTTGCCGCTTCGGTCGCCTCTGCGATGGCTGTTCAGTACCTGGGCCGTGATGTTGGCCTCACGGTATCGACCATTGCACTCACGATCATTGTGCTGATCTTCGCTGAAATCATTCCCAAAGCGGTCGCCGCACGATCTCCGCACAAAATCGCAGAAATCGTCGGTATGCCTCTTTACCTGTTGCAGATCCTGCTGACACCCCTCTACTGGTTGTTTACCAAAACAGTCGAACCGCTGGTGCGACGTCTCGCTGGCGAAGAGCGTGAAACGCAGAGCACGGCCGAAAAAATGTTCCGCCTGGCCAGAACTCTGGAAATTGATGATCATGGCGCCGTCAGCCCCGAATCACTGGTCGCCTCAGCCGCACGGCTGGCGGATACGCGCGCCGCCGATGTAATGGTGCCAACGTCCAAGATTTTCAGTCTGCCGCTGACGACGCCGGTGCCGATTGCGCTCGACAAGGTTCTTGCTGAACGATTCTCACGCGTGCCGGTGCATCAGGGCAATCTCGATAACACGATCGGGAGCGTACACTTGCGCGACCTTGTCGAGCTCGCCAAGCGCGACGGCGA
>JBFKXV010000407.1:0-2998 GCA_041637935.1 Burkholderiales bacterium
AACCACCCGCATGTCGCGATTCGCGGTTTCTCGCACGCAGTCAAAGTAATATTCGTCACCAGCGGCGGAGATCAAGGCCTGGCGGAAGGTCTTGTGACATGGTTTTGCGGCTTGCGGTCTTCACCGGTTTGATTTAAACCGGTTTGATTTAAACCGGTTTGATTTCAACCGTCTTGATTTAAACGGTCTTGATTTGAACAGTCTTGATCTGAACGGATAGTCTATGAGCAAAGAAAACACTGACGAGCAAACCGGCAATGCCGATCCGGTAACCGAGGGCAGTAATAACAACGCAGCCAAATCGAGCCGGCGCGACAAGCGTAAAGCTTCCCGCAGCGCGGCGATGGACAAACCGGTTTCCGGCCAGGCTTCTGTGGCGTCATCGCACACAGCCGATGACAAGCCGCGGCAAAGGCGCGGCGTGTCCGGCTTGGCCGCCGTGCTGGCTTTGCTAATTGCGCTGGCGGCAGCGGGATTTACCGCTTGGCAGAACTACGAACTACGGCGTGACAGAGCGCAGTTGGAACTTGATTTGGCGCGCAAGCTTGAGCAGATTGAAACCATCGGCAGCGACAGTCGCAGACTGTCCAATGACGCCAGAGACGTGGTGCGCGATGTCGAGGCACGGCTCGGTCAGATCGAGGCGCGATTGGCAGGGATTCAAAACCAGCGCCTGGCGATCGAGGCGTTATACGATGAGCTGTCTCAGTCGAGAGATGAGTGGACGCTTGCCGAAGTCGAGCAAATTCTGCTCGTTGCGAGTCAGCAACTGCAGCTTGCCGGCAATGTAAAGGCGGCGCTGATTGCTCTGGAAGCAGCCGATGCACGGCTTGCCAGATCGAACCGGCCGCAGCTCACGCAGGTGCGGCGGGTCATCGCGCAAGACATCGAACGGCTCAAATCATCTCCGTTCGTCGATGTCACCGGCATCGGACTGAAACTCGAAAGCGTGATTTCGAAAGTCGATGAGCTGCCACTGGTGATGCAAACCAGACCTGCTGGCGGCAATGAACATGTTGCAGCCGACAGTGCTGAACAAGGCTGGCGCTTGCTGATTGCGGAACTGTGGCACGATATGCTCAGCTTGGTGCGCATCGAGCGAATCGATACGCCCGATACGCCTTTGTTGGCACCTGAGCAGGCCTTTTTCCTCAGAGAGAACCTCAAGCTCAGACTATTAGGCGCGCGCCTGGCTCTGTTGGCGCGTGATCAGGCGGCATATCGCGCTGATCTGGCCGCTGCTGTGGACTGGTCGGCGCGCTACTTCGACACTGCCGCGCCGAGCGTCGCCGCGTCCATTGACACCCTAATTGAGCTCGCACAATCGGATATTCAGATCGACCTGCCGGACGTAAGCGCGAGCCTCGGCGCGGTGCGCACCTACCGTCTGGCAAGAGAACCCGACGTACGATGAATTCGACTCTGCTAACGGCAAGCGGTCCGCGTATGCTGCTTGGGGCAGCCGCTTGTGAACAATTGGCTCGCCGGCGCAATTCGCCCGGCGTGATTTCTGCGGTTTGCAGTCGGGATGCAGGCCGCAGGTCGGGATCGCTCGGCCAAATGGTGCCGGGCACATTGCGCTTGCCCGGACTAACCTGATCTCGAATAGGAGACGCGATGCGCGGGTTGTTGTGGATTATTGCGCTGGCGGTACTGGCGATTGGCTCGATTCTGGCGGCTCGGGTCAATCAGGGATTTGTGCTGCTGGTGACGCCACTGCACCGCATCGAGCTGTCGCTCAACCTCGCCATTGTTCTTGTGCTGGTCACCATCGTCGCGGGCTACCTTTTGGTTCGTACGCTTGCGCTTGCCTTTTCAATGCCCCGGCGCGTGAGCGAGTTCCGGAAACGGCGCGCGCAAAACAAGGAGAGAGCCACATTTGCCAATGCCCTGCGCAGCTACTTTGAGGGGCGTTTCGGCAAGGCTGAACGGGCCGCTGCTACTGTCCTGTCGGCCAATTCGTCAGCAGGCCTGGCGGCGCTGGTGGGCGCATGGTCCGCCCACGGGCGGCGTGACTATGCACTGCGTGACGAGTATTTGGCGAAGGCGGCAGAGCATGCGCCCGATGAAACAGTCGCGCGCCTGATGGCACAGGCTGAGATGTATCTCGATGAGCGACGCTACCATGATGCCCTGAGCGTGCTGAAGCAATTGCCGGAAAAACACACCGAAGCACTGAAACTGGAACTTCGAGCGCGGGAGCAGGCTCACGACTGGGAGGCAATGCTGGCATTACTGCCTCAATTGGAGAAACGCAAGGTCTTCGATGGCGCGATGCTGGACGAAATTCGCCGCCATGCCTACATGGAGAATCTGAGAGACAAGGCGGTTGACATTGAGACGCTGCGCAGTATCTGGTCGCGATTACCGTCCAGGCAAAAGAACGATCCACGAATCGCGGCGACGGCGGCACAGTGCTTTCTGTCGTTTGGCAGCTGCAGTGACGTGCACAAGGTCGTGGAAGTGGCGTTGGCCGCGGAATGGGATTCCGCGCTGGTTGCTTATTACTCGGAATGCCTCGGCAGCAATGTCAGTAAACAGCTCGAGCAAGCCGAAAAATGGCTCAAGGAGCATCCCCAGGATCCGGTGCTGTTGCTGGTGCTTGGCAGGCTGTGCGCGCACCAGGAACTGTGGGGCAAAGCACAAAGCTACCTTGAAGCAAGCTTGTCGGTCGAACCGACTCATTCGACCCATCTGGAACTCGCCCGTTTGTTTGAGAGGACAGGAAAGCCGGAACAGGCAACCGCGCAGTACCGGCAGGCACTTGAGCAGACGCTGCCGCGCCTCAAGCAAGCAACCGGCGGGCGCCGCCGTCCGGCAATCTAGATCTCCATCCTTGAGCTCATTGCCCATTGCGGCAGGGCAGAACGCGCATCGATATGAACGAACTCATCAGCCCCACCCTTAGTGCCGACAAGAACCACCCGCTGCGCGAAGATATTCGATTGCTTGGCAGAATGCTCGGCGACACGATACGCGAGCAGGAAGG
The DNA here is from genome assembly GCA_041637935.1 of Burkholderiales bacterium. Taxonomy (GTDB): domain Bacteria; phylum Pseudomonadota; class Gammaproteobacteria; order Burkholderiales; family Eutrophovitaceae; genus SG8-40. Next base: position 2,990 of record JBFKXV010000407.1, read on the forward strand.
TGATCGCAT
>JBFKXV010000408.1:0-2996 GCA_041637935.1 Burkholderiales bacterium
ACTGTCGGCACGATCTGAATCCGATCCACTCTCGCTTCGTCGAGCAATGACAGGATGCTGCTCGCAATGTCGTTCAAATCATCCGCTGCTGTCAGCGGCCAGCCATATGTCTGATCGAGTAAATCATCAAAGGACGATGTCAGCCGGATGCGGATGGTCTGATCTGATCCGCTACTGATCGTTACATCGGGTTCACCGACCCGCATGCGCGCCTGCCGCAGTGCGTTGCTCAGAAACAGCTGAAATCCCAATTCCCGTGCCGCGTACCAACCTTCCTGCACGGCCCGCACGATACTGCGTGGTGCCCGCGGAATCGCCAACAGTGAAACATCGGCAACCGCCAGTTGCTTGCCAAGTTCCTTGGTGAGCTGCAGTCCCCAGCGACCGACGTTTCCGGCCGCGGCGACAAACGCCGGCGCGTCTGCAGGTATCAGCGCCGCGCCTGATATGAAGCGCAGATGAACCGTTTCACGCTCGGCAGAAACGTCAATGTCTGCCGGCGCCACCTCGATCACCGTCGCAGCGTCCCAGGATTGTGCTTGCGCCATCGAGTACAGCGAACGCCATGAAATCGCCTCAAGACTCTCGATGGTCGTGAGCGCATTGGAAATACCGAAGTTGCGGCAATGGCCGAGTGTGCCGGATTGCTCGAATAACGAGCCGATCGAATCCGGTTCGGGTAGTACCCCGGGGATTCTTTGCGCCGATTGCGAGCCGACCACAACCAGAACCGGAATGGCAAACAGGTGCAGATTGACTCCGCCGGTTGCAGCGCTGGGCATGAGCGCAGTATCGAGTGCCTGGTAGAGAGCCCGCGCAGCTGCCGACGAAGTGGGATTGAGTATCGCTTCGCGCACCACCGACTCGTCACCACCCTCCAGCGTTAGTGCGATGTCTCGCGCAAGTTTCATCAGCGAAGGTTGGCGGGAGCTATCGGCGGCGGCGAGTTTCTCCGCAGCGTGCATCAGGGCAGAGCGCTCACCAGTTTCAAAACGGCGCGGATCAGGGAGCTCTGCCATCAAATATCCGGATGCTGAGTTCGGGGCAGTGGCAGGCACATGATGTGCTGGCACAGAGGATGTGCAAGCGTGCTCACAGTTGAATCACAGCAGATTAATCACGACAGAGACATTCCATGCCGAATGATCCCGCGAAAGAGGCGTTCACGCCAGCCCAGGTACCCCCAGACGGGCTGGAGACCCCGTATGGTTACCTGTATAGACCACTTAGTGAAGGCAAACAGCTCATCGTCACGATCGCCGCCTTTGTCGGCGGACCCGCATTCGGCTGGGTAATCGGGCAGGTGCCAGGTGATCTGACTGAAACAGCGAGAAATCTGCTTTACGTACCGATGGTCGTCATCTTCTTCATGGGCTATAGCCTGTGGATCGCACGGCTTAACGTGATTGCCTTTCAAGGCATCGGCTGGGGACTGTTGAAAACGCTGTTCGCGCTGATCGTTTTGCGGCGCAAACCAAAGTCGATTGAGGACGTCATGCCAAGCCGCGACAAGCTGCTGGAGATGATGGTGCGCGCACAGAAGGCCGGCGCTTCTTTTGCGCCGGTGGGCTGGCTGGTGGGAATTGTTTCCGGACTGATTGCCATGTTGTTCGACAGCGCCATGGGTCCCGCCAGACTGTTTTTGCTGGTCGGCGCGGGCTGTGTAATCTGGGGCTATTTGCTCGCATGGCTGGGCAGGCGAAGCTGGCTGCCATTCATGGAAAGTGAGTGAAGAACGACTGCGTCTTTTCACGGTCGCGTGTTGTGACCGGCCATTGCTGCCAGCATTTGTTGACAACCTAGCCACGATTTGACGTTCGCGTTGCAACTCGAAGCGCGCAACCACTGCGGTTGCGCGATAATCAGTCAATGCAGTCGAACAACAAAACCAACGACCGTGGTAAGTCGCTGGCACTCATTGAGCGTTTTTTTCCGTGCCTCCGGTGGGTACAGCGTTATACACGCGACGATCTGGAAGGCGATCTGGCTGCCGGCATTATCACCGCCATCCTGCTGGTGCCGCAGGGCATGGCGTTTGCCATTCTGGCTGGACTGCCGGCACAAATCGGACTGTACGCAAGTATCCTGCCGCCAATTGCCTATGCAGTGTTCGGTACCAGTCGCACGCTCGCCGTAGGTCCGGTATCGGTCGCTGCCATCATGGTTGCTCATGCATTGAGCGATTTGCCAAGCAGCATCGATCCTTTGCAAGCAGCGCTTACGCTGGCGCTGATCGCGGGCGCGGTCTTGTTGCTGATGGGATTTGCCGGGATGGGTTTGGTAGCAAATTTTCTCAGTCACCCGGTACTGTCGGGATTCATCCATGCCGCAGTGATTCTCATCGTGCTCAACCAACTGCCCAATCTCACCGGTATCAACCTGCCGGGCGAGTGGACCATAGCGGGCATCACCGATAGCGTCATGGACAGCCTGGCTGCGACCCGCGGAATCACTTTGCTGATCGGTGCGGTGAGCATTGCCTTGTTGCTGCTGGCCGGCGGTGCTGTGGTAACGCTGCTGATTCGTCTAGGCGTCTCTCAGCACCGTGCAACCGTCGTGTCGCGCACCGCCCCTTTGATGGTAGTAATCATGGCAACCGCCGTGGTGAGTTTGGGAGGGCTGGAATTCGTCGCCACCGTGGGCACGATACCGCAAGGTCTTCCGATGCCGACTCTGGCGCTTCCACAAGCCCAACTGGCGATTGAACTGCTGCCGGCGGCGATATTGATCGGCTTGGTCGGCTATGTTGAAAGCGTCTCGATCGCAATCACCCTCGCAAACCGCCGCCGCCAGCACATTGATGCCAATCAGGAATTGATTGGCCTCGGCGCCGCCAATATCGCCGCCGGTGTCGCAGGCGGCATGCCGGTAGCCGGCGGCTTCTCCCGCACCATGGTCAACTTCTCTGCCGGAGCCCGCACCCAGTTTGCGGCGATTATCACTGCGGTATTAGTCGCTGCAGTTGCGTTGTTCTTCACACCGTTGCTCGAAAACCT
>JBFKXV010000409.1:0-2993 GCA_041637935.1 Burkholderiales bacterium
CGACGAATTTCGGCAGTGCGGTCGCCGCCAGAATACCGAGAATGACGATCACCACTACCAGTTCAATCAATGTAAAGCCACGCTGTTCCATCACTGTCTCTCCATATGAATTCAACAACCAATCGCTTCCTCATAAAACCGTTATACCGCCTCAGCAGCCACCGGTGGTAGAACCAATCCCCGGCGAAGTATTCGCCGCTGCGGACGCCTGATAGGTCACCGTGCACGATCCCGCCGTGCCGCCATTGATGTTGATCGTGAGTAGATCGCCAGCGTTTGGACCGCCACCGGAGATGGTGATCTGGTCGGCCGTCGGATCCATTTGCGTAGCGGTAATGATGCCGTTGGCATCGGCCGTCGGGTAACCGTTCATCATTGTCACGTTCACGCCTTCCATCGAAATCGTTGCTGCACCGCTGGTCACCGTGTTGGTTGCCAGCACCTGCGCGTGCGCCAACGCCGAGGCAGATCGAATACCACCAAAAATCGCCTGCGTTTTGGCCACCCGGGCCTGGGTCTGTAACGCGATGTAGCGCGGCAGTGCCAGCGCCGCCAGAATCGCAATGACGCTTAGTGTCACAACCAGCTCAATCAAGGTAAAACCCGTACCCCGGTTTCTCATCAAGCACCCTCTTTGCCCGTTTTGCCGCTCGGGCGGAATGTCGTCATATCAATCGCACCGATCGTGCCAACTTCATCAGAACCAGCTGTAATCGTTGAGCACTGCAAGGCGTACCCATACCGGCTCATTGGGCGAGCGCGCAGTGGCAGGTTCAGATATCGGCAGCACCTTGAGCCGCACCGTGTAGCCGAATCGACTGGAAGCCACGAAGTGGCGACGCAAGTTGGCGGTGTAGATGAGCTCGCCTTGCGCGGTGTCGAAATACCAGCTTCCGCTGGCATCCTCCGCCGGTTGTCCCGGGTATTCCCCCAAATATCCCTCTGGAGGATCGTCGAGCCACTGCACCGGGTTGCCTGCCGCCAGCGCAACAATTTCCGATGCCCGATCAGCGATCAGCAACGCGCCGACCTGCGCCCTGAGCCCGGCGCGCATATTGGCGACCGTTTTTTCCATGGACATTTTTTCCGCGTATTCTTGCGCGTCGAGCAATCGCAACAAGAACACACCGGCAAGTACGGCAAGCACGGTTGCAGCGACGGCGAACTCGAGCAGCGTTGCACCGGTATGCCAATATTTGGCACCGGCATGCCCTGCTGCGTCATTCGAATTGCGCTGATGGCGCATGCGTTCGCCAGCCATCGCGTCATCTGCTCAGTGCCGCGGTGCCCAGATCCCAGACCGGGAGAAACACGCCGAGCGCCAGGATCAGCACCAGCACGCCGAGCAGAATGATGAGGATCGGTTCTATCTGCGCGCCGAGCGTCTTGAGTTCGTATTCGACATCGCGCTGATACATGTCGGCGATCTCGTCCATCATGTCGTCAAGCGCACCGGATTCTTCGCCGACCATGATCATCTGCAGCACCACTGGCGTAAACACGCCGGCCTGCGCAGCGGTGCGCAGCACGCTCTCGCCGCGTTCGACATTTGCGCGCATCTTCTCGATCTGCAATGCGATGTGCGCATTGCCAACCGTCTGTCCGACCAGCGTCAGGCCTTGCACAATTGGCACGCCGCTACGAATGGCGAGAGAAAAGCTGCGCGCGAAGCGGGCCAACGACGCTTTCAACACGATTTTCCCTGCGATCGGGAAGCGCAGTTTGGTGCGATCCCATGTCAGCCTGCCCTGCTCGGTCCGCGTCCAGAAGTGAAATCCGGCTCCGGCGAGCAGCAACGCCAGGCCGATAATCCACCACGCATTCACCATGAAGTCGGAGAAGCCAATCAGCATCCGCGTCACAAACGGCAGCTCTGCCTTGAATCCTGCATAGACTTTCGCGAAAGCGGGTATGACCCAGATGTTGATGACGACGATGGCGATCACCATGGTCGAGACAACAAATATCGGATAGCGCAGTGCCGAACGCACCTGATTGCGCATGAACTCCTGAAATTCGAGGTGGTGGAACAGGCGCAGGAAAATTTCCTCGAGCATCCCAGTGGTTTCACCGACATAGACCATGGCGACATAAAAGCGCGAGAACACCGTGTCCTGGCTGCCCATCGAAGCGGACAACGGCTTGCCCCCGTCAAGACTGTCGCGGATGCGCTGCAGGGTTTCGCGAAACGTTGGGTTGGACGTTGAATCCTGCAATCCAGCAAGGGCGCGCATGATCGGCACGCCCGCCTTCAACAGGGTGTACATCTGCCGGCTGAACAGCAGCAGATCTTCCAGTCCGACCTGGCGCCGGGTCAGTCGCGCAAGTAAATCATTAGCCTGTGCCTCGTCCCGACTGTCGGTTTCGCCGATGTGCACCGGCGTCACGCCACTGGAAAACAGTTGCGTCGCTGCCGCGCCGCTATCCGGTGCATCGAGCACCCCTTCGACCAGATTACCGTCGGCGTTGCGGCCTTTATAGGCAAAGAACCCCATCAGCTGTCTGATTGCGTGCTGATACGCATCGCCTCTTCAATGGTGGTCTTTCCGGTCAAAACCTGATCGATCGCGTGATCAGTCAGGGTTTCGCCCTGGATCTGCTTACTGGCAACGGCAACGAAAGCTGCTGGATCGCCCTGGTTCGCCGCAGACACCAACGGCGGTGTCATCTCGAGGATTTCATATACGCCGCTGCGTCCGAGATAGCCCGTGCCGTTGCAGCGGGTGCAGCCGGTCCCTTTGCGGAACTCCCCATCGGCAACGGATTTGCCATAGTGTTGCAGCCATGCTTGCTCCTGCGCCGTTGGACTGTATGGTTCACTGCAACCGTCACAAATAATGCGCAGCAGGCGCTGGGCGATCACCACCTGCAGCGACATCGCCACCATGTAGGAGGGTGCACCCATATCGAGCAGCCGGATCGGCGAACTGACCGAGTCATTGGTATGCAACGTCGATAAAACCATGTGGCCGGTCATGGCGGCGCGCAGACCG
>JBFKXV010000410.1:0-2991 GCA_041637935.1 Burkholderiales bacterium
GGCCTTGCATCAAAGCCATGCTGCGCGCCGAGCGAACCAGGGCAATGCCGCCGCGTGGGCCGGCGCCGGCCGATACCCCGTTCCAGGTGCGCGTCGCGCGCACGATGCGCACGGCGTAACCGAACACGGCGTCGTCGACACGTATTGCTGCCGCCACACCTTGCAGCGCCAGAATGTTGTCGGTTTGAACGATGCTGTTGACCTGTGACACGTTGAGTTTCTCGCCGATCTGACTGCTGGTGATTTTGGCAACCATGCGTATCTCGTCATCCTGGTCCGGATAATCAATGCGCACTTTCATCAGAAATCGGTCGAGCTGTGCCTCGGGCAGCGCGTATGTGCCTTCCTGTTCAATCGGGTTCTGGGTTGCCAGCACCATGAATGGCGGTTCGAGTTGATGCGAAGCGCCCTCAATGGTGACCTGGCCCTCCTGCATGACCTCGAGCAGTGCTGCCTGTGTTTTCGCCGGGGCGCGGTTGATTTCATCGGCGAGCAGCAGGTTGGTGAACACCGGGCCGCGACGCGTGGTGAACTGGCCGCTGTTCTGATCGTACAAGGTGTGACCAGTCACATCGGCTGGCATCAGGTCCGGTGTGAACTGGATGCGCGCAAACTTGCCGCCAAAGGTCTGCGCCAGCGCCCTGACCAGCAGAGTCTTGCCCAGACCGGGCACGCCTTCGATCAACACGTGGCCACCCGCGATCAGTGCTGCAAGAATCTGATCGATGGCGTCGATCTGGCCAACCACCGCGTTGCCGATCTGCGAACGCATTTGCTGGGCGGTACTGCTGGCTTGTTCAAATTGTTGCTGTGAAGTATCCATGAGGACGGTCTCGATTGTCTAAGTTTGGACTGATGTAACCGGTCTTTCTGGTTGCATCAAGCGGACTTCGTGCCGGAAGCAGTGGAACGGATTGCAAGTCGCGAATACACGCGCTGATAGAGACGGATGGTTTGCCAGAAGTGAATCATTTTTCCGCCCTCTTGCGGTTGTAATATGCGCTGCGCCTGCTCTTGCGTTATTCCAAGCGTATGTACCAGTTGCTCGATGCGCGCCTCTTGCGTGGCGGAGAGAAAGTGAGGCAGCGAACGGGCGATTTGTCTGACGCAGGCCTCGCGTGATGCTTCCACCAGCCGCGTCGCGTGACCGTTCGACCAGAGAAACCGGCCGCTCGCGCGCAGGTGATCGAGCAATCGGCGGCGTCTTCGCTCGGCGTCCGGCATGATTGGCCCAAAACGCGGGACAATGCGCCACAACCAGAGAATCAACGCGGCGGCACCGCCGCCGAGCGGCGCCCAGGCATGTTCCTTCAGCCAGCTCATCAGAGATAGTTTGCCCGGCCGGTTAAAGAACATGACAGACGCTTGGTCTGGCTCGGGTCCGATGCCCTCACTGGAGATGAGTTCTTCGCGAAGTCCTACCAGATCGACAAGAAATTGCGCATGATCGAGTGAACCTATGCCGGCGTTTCGCGCATAGTCAAGGTCATTGAGAATCGTTACAGCACCGCGGCCACTGCGCTTGACCAAGAGATAGGTTCCGAAATTCCCACCGGCCCGGAACCAGACGTCTTTCGCATCGAGCGACATAAAGCGCTCGACGTCGAGCGTCGAAGGCGCTGCCGCGTTTGGCAGTCTGGCCTTTTCAAACTTCGCGTCTTCGAACACTTCAATGTCATCCTCGTATTCGTCAACCTCAACCGTGTAGCGCTCGACACCGAACGCTTCCACCAGCGGGTCTTTTTGTCGCGGATACTCAGCCTCGACGATCAGATATCCGCCGCGCCTGACCCAATCAATGATCTCATCGCGCAAATGTCCGGTGATCGTGTGGTGTGATGCCGGAATGATCAGTGTTGCATTTGGCGGCAGATTGCGCAGTTCGGGCAGTGACCGCAGCTCCTTGGCTGGCCTTCCGAACCGCTGCATTAGCCTTTGCGCCGCGAGCCACGGGTTGCGTTTCGCCTCGCCGCGAAAGCCTGTCCAGGCCTGCTCAGTTACTTGTTCATGGGTCGCCAGGAACCACGCGACACCGGTCAGTCCGATAACGACCAACAGCGCCATGATCAGCGTTTCTCGCAAACTCATGACCGGTGCGCCTGTGGCGACGGTGCTGCGTTGTTAAAGTGCGCCGTCCAATCCCGGCACAGTGTGTCCACTTCACCCGATTGCGGCGGCGCAGAGCCGTAGGCGAGTTGTTGCCAGGTCGCAACCAAGCCGGAAAAATAGTCTGCCGCCGGTTCGTCGAGCGCGCGAAGCGCCGCCCTTGTGCAGTCGCCCTCGGTATCGCCTGCATGAACAATAACGCGGTAACGGTGGATCAACTCTGACAGGGCTCCGCGATAGAGCAGTGAAAGCGCTTCACGCAGTCTGCCTGCTTTGGCAAGCTGCGCCGCCGCGGCGGACACGTCCGCCGGTAACGATTCCGGCGTTACATTCAGACCGAACAGGTTGGTTGGCGGCTCATACTTGTCTGGTTTCGGGGCGAAGTGCTCCGGCAGAAAATTTCGCAGTACGTATAGCAAAAGTGGCACGAGGATGGCGATTGCGACCCACAGCAGTCCCTGTGAAATGTCAGATAGCAACAACGCCAGATTGCGCCAGAACTGCTCGAACCGGGGTTCTTTCTTGTCTTTCTCCTGCTTTTTTTCCAGCGCACGCCAGCGGGTGACTTCCCGGTATTGGTCAAAGTCAGGGCTGTCGAGAATGCGCTCGATTTCCTGGGCCGCGTCTGATGTGGTTGCCGCAGCGTACGCCGTGCCAGGAGCGGACCCGAGGAGCAACAAGCCACACAACAGGATGGTGGTAACGCTAGTTGCCGCGGAACGCAGCCGGTTGCCGAGCTGGCGTAACCGGATTTCCATGTCCCACCCCTCGAGGATGGTTCGGCGGTTGAGGTAAAGACTGAATCCTGCTGCGACATAAAACGGCTCGATCAGCGTCACTGCGCCGGCGTAGCAGATCGCGTCCACCAGGTTCCAGTCGAACATA
>JBFKXV010000411.1:0-2987 GCA_041637935.1 Burkholderiales bacterium
GTGCGCGGCACGGTGCAGGCCGACATCCTCAAGGAAGACCAGGGCCAGAACACCTGCATCTTCTCGACCGAGTTTTCATTGAAGGTGATGGGCGACATCGCCGAGTACTTCGTCCACCACGATGTGCGCAATTTCTATTCGGTCAGCATTTCGGGGTACCACATCGCCGAGGCCGGTGCGAATCCGATCTCGCAGCTGGCCTTCACGCTGTCCAACGGCTTCACCTTCGTCGAAGCCTATCTGGCGCGCGGCATGCACATCGACGACTTCGCGCCGAATCTGAGCTTTTTCTTCAGCAACGGCATGGACCCCGAGTACTCGGTGATCGGCCGGGTGGCGCGGCGCATCTGGGCGGTGGCGATGAAGAATCGCTACGGTGCTAACGAGCGCTCGCAAAAGCTGAAGTATCACTGCCAGACTTCCGGGCGTTCGTTGCACGCACAGGAAATCGACTTCAACGACATTCGCACCACGCTGCAGGCGCTGATCGCCACTTACGACAACGCCAACTCGCTGCACACCAATGCCTATGACGAGGCAATCACCACGCCGACCGAGGAAAGCGTGCGCCGGGCAATGGCGATCCAGCTCATCATCAACCGTGAGTGGGGACTGGCGAAGAACGAAAACCCCAATCAGGGCAGCTTCATCGTCGAGGAACTGACCGATCTGGTGGAAGAAGCTGTGCTGAAGGAATTCGAATCGATATCCGAACGCGGCGGCGTGCTCGGGGCAATGGAACTCGGCTATCAGCGCGGCAAAATCCAGGAGGAGTCGCTGTACTACGAGCACAAGAAACACGATGGCTCGTACCCGATCATTGGCGTGAACACCTTCCTCAATCCGCACGGCGAAGGCGCACCGGAGACGATCGAGCTGATCAGGTCTTCGGAAAAAGAAAAGCAATCACAGCTCAAGCGTCTTGCCGAGTTTCATGAACGAAACAAGGCCGAATCGGGACCGATGCTGGAACGGCTCAAGCAATCCGTGATCGACAACGGCAATGTATTTGAAGTGCTGATGGACGCGGTGCGCGTGTGTTCGCTGGGCCAGATCACGCACGCCTTGTTCGAGGTCGGCGGACAATATCGCAGAAGCATGTAACGGACACGCGATCATCGACGCGCAACGACAAGAAGCGCAATAACAAGACGCGCGATAACAAACAGAGCAACGGAGGAGAAGCAATGGCGCAACAGCTGACTCTGGAAAACATTCGGGTTCGCGCAGTATCGATTCCATTGAAACGACCGATTGTGGCGGCGGTTGGTACGTTCAAGGAGTGGTCACTGGTCCTGGTCGACGTTCGCACCAAAGAAGGCGTGGTCGGCAGCGCATATCTGGAGCCATACCGCGCTCGCTCCATTGCCGCCATCAAGCATTCGATCGAAGACCTTGGCGACCTCTTCAAGGGCAAAACGCTGGCGCCGCTGGATATATACGGCGACAGTATGCGTTCGCTTCATGTTGTCGGGCGCGAAGGCATCACGCTGATCGCGATGTCCGGTATCGACATGGCGATCTGGGACGCGCTGGCCAAAGCCGCCAACATGCCGCTCGCCGCCCTGCTTGGCGGCAGTACCGGGCCAGTGCGCGCCTACAACACCAATGGCCTGTGGCGGATACCCCTCGAGAAACTCGGTGACGAAGCCGCGGCATTAGTGGCCGAGGGCAATTACAGTGGTGTAAAACTGCGGCTCGGCCGCCCGTCGATCAAAGACGACATCAAGGCAATTGCACACGTGCGCGATGCAGTCGGTGAGGACGTGCACATCATGACCGACTTCAATCAGTGCCTGCCATTTGGCGAAGCCCTGCTGCGTCTGCACGGGCTCGACGATCAGGGTCTGTATTGGTTTGAAGAGCCGATTGTTTACGACAACCTCGAGGCATGCGCCCAGCTTGCGCGCGAAGTAAAAACGCCGATACAAATTGGCGAAAACATCTACGGCCCGCGCGAGTTCTACAAGGCGGCTATCGCGCATGCTGCCGACATGTATATGCCTGACCTGATGCGGATCGGCGGCGTAACCGGCTGGATCCGCTCCGCGGCAATCGCCGGTGCGGCCGGACTGCCGTTGTCGAGCCATCTCTATCCGGAAGTATCCGCCCACCTGTTGCGCGTGAGCGACTCAGCCGACTGGATCGAATCGCGCGACTGGGCAAATCCGGTCATTGCCGAGCCGTTCAAGATCAAGGACGGACAAGTCATCGTTCCGGATCGGCCGGGCAACGGCATCGAGTGGGACGAAGCAGCAGTGAAGAAATACGCGATGTAGGTTGGAGACGTTCGATTACATTGTCATTGGCGCCGGCGCAGCGGACTGCATTCTGGCGGCGCGCCTTGCCGACAGTGGCGCAGGACGTGTCTGCTTGCTCGAGGCCGGTCCAGCGAACACCCACCCGTTGCTGCACGTACCCGCCGGGTTCATCAAGATGCTGGACAGCCGCAAGTACACCTGGCAATTCAGGGCCGAGCCAACGCCCGAAACCAACGGGCGGGCCATCCCCTTGCCACAAGGGCGAGCCCTGGGCGGGTCGACCGCTATCAACGGCATGGTTTACAACCGCGGCCAGCGCGAGGATTACGACCACTGGCAAGCCCTTGGTAATCCGGGCTGGGACTACGATTCCGTCCTCCCCTACTTCCGCCGATCAGAAACTTTTGTCTCCGCCGGCGGTGACCATCTTCGCGGCCGCGAGGGTGAGCTGTTCGTAACCGCCAACGACTGGATCCATCCCGTTTGCGAGGCCTTCGTTGAAGGCGCCGGAGAACTCGGGATCCCTGTCAACCCGGACTACAACGGGGCGTCGCAGGCTGGCGTGGGTTACTACCAGCGCACCATCCACAAGGGACGTCGCGTCAGCGCCGCCGGCGCATTCCTGCGGCGGTCGCTGCAAAGGCGCAACCTGGACGTTCGAACCAGTGCTCAGGTGACGAGGCTCCGCGTCGACGGGGCGACTGCTGTCGGGGTCGAATATCTGCA
>JBFKXV010000412.1:0-2980 GCA_041637935.1 Burkholderiales bacterium
CGCCGGATGAGGAAGCGATAACAAGCAATCGAAAACGGCTGACCGTTAATTGAAAGCGGCCAACCGGGGCGGCTTCTCGCGTAAGTCGCCGACGGCCGTCTCCTAGCAGTCTGACCTCAGACCCTTCGCTGCGCTGCGGCAATCGGGCGCGGTTCGACCCGTTCCTGACATTCGCGATCTCAACCAAGATCTATCTCAACTGATTCATCCCGAACGCTCGCTGAGGTGCTCACTCGCCACGGCGAATTGTATGCACTGACGGTTCAGGCGCCAGAGCCGAGCTATGGACCAGACGAAAGCGGCGGCAACAAACAGGATTGCCATTCCTAGTGTTTTGTCGCTCGCCTCGGACGTTGCTGAAAGGCCTGCGGAAAATGCGACGACCGCAATGAAAACTAGCGCACCAATGCAGACACAGCAGCCGCCAACGGCGATTCGAAATTGCGCCTCCAGCTCAGCAAGACTGGATTGAACAGCACTGATCACCGGTTCGGTCACCACTTTCGATAAGCGTAGTCTTGTGAGGAGCGATATGGCTAGGCTCAAGATCGAGAATCCGATGGCGGCGGTACCCACCAGAGGCTGGGACTGGATAACTAACCAGCCGCCAACAGCACACCCAATCAGCGCAATGAACGACTCACTCGTCATCCATGCCAGGTTTTGCCACCGAGCACGGCGAAGCCGGTCATTGTGTGCTTGCCGCGTCGGTGGCGAGTCTTCCAACCAGAGGCCGCTGATCTTGGCCAGTGATGGTGATTGCTTGTTCATGGTCATTCCTTCAAAGCGGAAATCAGAGCGGCCTTCGCTCGGGTCAGCCGGATCGAGACGCTGTTCGCGCTTAGCCCGAGCACGTCGGCAATTTCCCGCGGTGCGAAGCCTTCAAGCGTCAGCGTCACTATTTGTTGTGACGGCAACGGCAGGCGCCGCAATTCAGTCTGCAGGCGCGCCTGATCAGCCAAGTGGCTAGCCCGTTGCTCAGGCCCCGGTGCCTCGCACACCAGGTCCGAATCCACGTCAGTTTGCCTCGGCAGTTTCGCTTCGCGGGCCACATGGCTGACGGATTTGTTGTGAGCGATCCGAGCCAGATAGGTACGGAGATTTGACCGGCCAGCAAACTTGGGCAGTGCTGTCCACACCGCCAGAAGAATCTCCTGATGTAGATCGCGCCGGCGCTCTGGGTCGTACTCATAAAGCCCCGCAGTCCGCCAAAGCAGTCCGCCGTACTCGCGAATCACGTTTTCAAACTCCGCGCTGCGCGAGAGGGGTTTGGACACGGCTTTCTCCATCTCTTGGATAGTGTCCGCAACAGACTGATTCTTTCAAATGAAAGGAAATTGTGTCGGCTGTGACTGGCTAACACAGTACATTCAGAAGAGAACACTATGCTCCAATCGATTTCAAGACTTGCCGCCCTCCCGTTCATCTTGCTTGTGGCTGCCTGTGTGGCAACACCACTCGAGCGACTGGCAATTACCAATGTCACTGTGATCGTCGGCGACGGGAGTGCGCCTATGCCAAGGCAGACCGTCGTGGTCGAGGATGGCAGGATCATTCAAGTCGCAGCAGCCGCGGAACATTCATCCAGCGCGACTGAGACAATCGACGGCAAAGGGGGGTTTTTGGTGCCTGGCTTCGTCGATACCCACGCCCATCTCACGCTTGGGCCCGTATCGATGGTATTCGAAGGCGATACGCCGGTAATGTCGATGGAGCGGCTCGATACCGTCGTTCCAAAGACCGCCGAAGCACTGCTGCGCCACGGAGTCACAACCGCCCGGGATCCCGGGGGCATCGGCGCGGTGGCGGTCGCTGCTCGCGCACGCATTGCCAGCGGCGAAATCGTGGGTCCGTCACTTCAGGTGGCGGGTGAGGTCATTGATCGCGTCCGATTCGACAATCTGGTTGCTTCAGTGGACTCTGAGGAGGCGATTCGCGCCGAAGTCGCCCGGCAGGTCGCCACCGGCGTCGACTGGATCAAGCTCTACACCACACTTGAGCCGGCGTTGATCGCGGCTGCGATCGACGAGGCGCACGAACACGGCGTCAAAGTTACCGGACATTTGCAGGCGACGACTTGGACAGAGGCGACGCGACTGGGTATCGATTCGCTGGTTCACATCATGCCGGGGTCAGCCGAATTGCTTCCACTCGCCGCGCGCGATGAGTACCGAAAATCGATGTCGACCACACTGTTCATGCTGCGTTGGTTCGACCTGGCCGATGTTGATTCATTGGCAATCGATGAGATGATCGAGGCGCTGGTGAAAAATCAAGTGTCGGTCGACCCGACATTGATTGTTCTCCACAGCATGGCCCACGGTGACGACCTTGCGTACACACAAAATCCCGCGCTAGACTTGGTGGCACCGGAGTTGGTCACCAATTGGCGGGAGTTCTTCCACTTCAATATCGGTTGGTCGGCAGACCACTTCAGGCAGGCCCGTGCCAGTTATCCTGGCGTCGCCAGGTTCACCAAACTGCTATTTGATCGAGGTGTCATGCTGACTGCGGGGACCGATGCCAATAACCCCTGGATTGTCCCCGGCGACAGCTTCCATCGTGAGTTGGAGCTGCTGGTGGATACCGGCATTCCTCCGCTGGACGTGCTGACAATTGCGACTCGAAATGGCGCGGTCGCATTGGGGATTGAGGAAGAGACAGGAACTATCGAAGTCGGTAAACGCGCTGACTTGGTGCTGTTGAGAAACGATCCAACAAGAGACATCAAGGCAACTCGTGGCATTGCGTGGGTAATGAAAGGCGGTGTGCGCCAGTTTGCGAGACAGTGACAGCCGACCGGCCGGTCCTGGCCGAATTGAGCCGGATGAGCAGGCAGTGGCAGGCTCTGGGGAGCGTCTCAGTAGCGAGTGACAGCGGTCGGTCGCAGTGGGTTCTCGACTGAGTCCTCAGCGGCCGTCTCCTTACAGACGGGCTGGAGACACTTCGCTGCGTTGCGGCAATCGGGCGCCTGGCGACC
>JBFKXV010000413.1:0-2978 GCA_041637935.1 Burkholderiales bacterium
ATTGACTATCCGGCCGTATTTGTTGTTCTTCATGTGGGTTGCAGCCGTGCGGCAGGTGTAGAAAGTGCCGTTGAGATTGACGTCGATAACGCGCCGCCATTCCTCCGCCGGATACTCCCACACCATGGCATTGACGCCTGCCACGCCGGCGGAGTTGACCAGTGCGTCGACTTTGCCGAATACCGCCAGTGTTGACTTGAACGCCGCTTCCACCTGATCGAGCTTCGAGACGTCGACCTTGCAGGTGTGCGTTTTGACGCCCTTGATGCTGCCGGCAATGTCGGTCATCTTTTTTTCGTTCATGTCCCAGATGGCGACGTTGGCGCCGGACTCGGCCATGCGTCTGATGGTTGCTTCTCCGATTCCGGACGCGCCGCCGGTGACAACAGCGCTGCGGCCCTGCATATCGAGCTTGTTCATTTTTTCAGACTCCCCCTTATGTTGCGGCCCCGGCCTGAACAGGCATGGGTATCGGGCGCACGACAAAAACTGAATACTAAATGAGACAGGCGCCTCAAGCCACGAAAGGTCCAAGGCTCCCCGAATACGGCCAGGTGGCCTGTCTCACGCATGGGGCAGCGCAGCGTCATGAGCGATATACTTGGCGGGTTAGCGCACACGCGCCGGCATTGGCGCGACCCGCGTATTCCCCTTGTCGGACCGACCTGGAGGGCAACAAGCTTATGAATTCAAAACTGAAAGCCGCGATCATTGGATCCGGCAACATCGGTACGGACCTCATGATCAAGCTCATGAGAAACGGCAAGAATATCGAGATGGGGGCGATGGTTGGTATCGATCCCGATTCGGATGGCCTCGCCCGTGCCAAGCGACTCGGCGTTGCAACCACCGCGGAAGGTGTTGAAGGGCTGGTGAAGATGCCGCAGTTCGACGATATTGACATCGTATTTGACGCGACCTCGGCGCGCGCCCATGTCGCCAATGACAAGCGGCTGCGCGAGGTCAAGCCCGACATCAAGGTTGTTGATTTGACGCCGGCGGCGATTGGCCCTTACTGCGTGCCGGTGGTCAATCTCGACGAGCACCTCGATGCCAATAACGTCAACATGGTGACCTGCGGCGGGCAAGCGACGATCCCGATGGTCGCGGCGGTGGCGAGTGTTGCCAAGGTGCACTATGCCGAGATCATCGCTTCAATTGCCAGCAAATCGGCAGGGCCCGGCACGCGCGCCAACATCGATGAATTCACCGAGACAACGGCCAAGGGCATTGAGGTGGTCGGCGGCGCGAAGAAAGGCAAGGCCATCATTGTTCTGAATCCGGCCGAACCGCCACTACTCATGCGCGATACCGTTTACGTCTTGTCAGACGCCATCGATACGGCGAAAGTCGAGGCGGCAATCGACAAAATGGTTGCGCGTGTCAATGGCTATGTGCCTGGCTATCAACTCAAACAACGCGTGCAGTTCGAAGAATTTGGCAAGAAGAATCCGCTGAAGATATCCGGCATTGGCAACATGACCGGATTGAAGACGTCGGTGTTCCTGCAGGTCGAAGGCGCCGCGCATTACCTGCCCGCTTACGCAGGCAACCTTGACATCATGACTTCCGCTGCGCTCGCCACGGGTGAAAAACTCGCCGAGCGCATGCTTGCTTCCACTGCAGTCGAAGCGGCCTGAGGAGGACCCCATACATGGACAAGAAAATTTACATCTCGGACGTCACGCTTCGCGATGGTTCGCATGCGATTCGCCATCAATACGGCATCAAGGAGGTCAAGCAGATTGCGCGTGCACTCGACAAGGCGCGGGTCGATTCGATCGAAGTTGCTCACGGTGATGGACTGCAGGGCTCGTCGTTTAATTATGGCTTTGGACGCCACACCGATCTGGAATGGATCGAAGCGTGTGCCGGTGAGCTGAGTCATGCCAAGGTCGCGACCTTGCTCATTCCCGGCATCGGAACGGTACATGATTTGCGCACCGCCTACGATGCCGGTGCGCGGGTGGTGCGTGTGGCGACGCATTGCACTGAAGCCGATATCTCGAAACAGCACCTCGAATACGCGCGTGAGATCGGAATGGAACCGGTTGGCTTCCTGATGATGAGTCACATGAACACGCCACAAGGTTTGGCTGAGCAGGCGAAGCTAATGGAGAGCTACGGTGCGGTGTGTGTCTACGTGGTTGATTCCGGCGGCGCGTTGAACATGAACGATATCCGCGATCGTTTCCGCGCGTTCAAGGATGTTCTCAAACCGGAAACCGAGACTGGAATGCATGCGCATCACAATCTCAGCCTGGGTGTTGCGAACTCCATCATTGCGGTTGAGGAAGGCTGCGACCGGATTGATGCCAGTCTTGCCGGAATGGGTGCCGGCGCGGGCAACGCGCCACTCGAAGTGTTCATTGCCGCTGCCGATCGCATGGGCTGGAATCACGGCTGCGATTTGTTCACCTTGATGGACGCCGCTGAAGACATCGTGCGACCGCTGCAGGACCGGCCGGTACGGGTTGACCGGGAAACGCTCGCGTTGGGTTACGCCGGCGTTTATTCAAGCTTCCTGCGTCACGCCGAAAAAGCTGCCAAGCAGTATGGCCTCAAGACAGTCGACATTCTGGTCGAGTTGGGCCGCCGCCGCATGGTCGGTGGTCAGGAAGACATGATCGTCGACGTGGCGTTGGATTTGGTTAAGGCTGCTGAAGAGAAAGCCAAGCGCGAAGCTGCCTGACCTTTAACCTCTCACCGCAGAGAACGCGGAGGACGCAGAGGAAAACCGAGTGATACCGCAGTTGGCTAGCGCTTTACGCGCGGGCCGCTCGCTACGCTTTTGCTCAAGCGACTGATCTGAATGGTGCCTGATGCGGCTTTGCTAGTGCAACGGCCAATTCGGCGAGGCTGTCGACGTTGTGCGCCGGCAGAAAATCATCTACGTGCTGCAACATGATTCGCACGCCAGTGGCGAGCGGCTCAAACCCATCGAAGCGCAGCAGGGGATTGAGCCAGATCAGCCGGCG
>JBFKXV010000414.1:0-2972 GCA_041637935.1 Burkholderiales bacterium
CACGAATCGGGCAGAGCCGGCGATGATTGCATGATTGTCTGCCACGGCGCGGTTTGCCCGAGTGCCTGCGAACGCACTGTGTCCTCGAGCACCTGCGAAGGTGCTGTGTCCTTGAGCACCTGCGAAGGTGCTGTGTCCTTGAGCACCTGCGAAGGTGCTGTTGAAGATGTGTCAACCAGTTTTGACAGCTGGCGCTCGAGAATTTCGGCCAGCCCCAGGCCTCGTCTGGAAATCAACTGTGCGATCTCCTGGTCAAGTAATGACGTGTAGAGCCGCGTCTGATCGTTGTCGAGCAAACCATCCTGCGACGTCGTCTCGCGCATGCTCTTGAGCAAGGTATGCATCAGCAGCGCCTCGAACTGTCGCGCCACCTCCTTGATCTCGGCTTGCCGCTGACCTGAAGCGGGCTCGCCGGAGCGGTTCACGCCGTAAGCTTCAACGGCGAGGCGCAACCCTTCTGAATCGTCGTTGATGATCATGCGTGCCCCCCGATGCTCAGGCGGCGCGCCAACCGATGATCAGATGATTTCGAGTTCGGCATGCAACACTCCCGCCGACTCCATTGCCTGGAGGATAGCCGTCAGGTCCTGTGGAGTCGCACCGATGGAGTTGAGCGCCTGCACCACGTCGGCAAGCGACACACTTTGCGGCAACATCACCAGCCGTTGCTCGTCCTGGCGAATCTCAATCTGCGATCGTTCTGTGAGGACAGTGTCGCCGCGTTCCGAGAACGCGGAAGGCTGGCTGATCACCGGCTCGGTACTGATGACCACCGACAGTGTGCCGTGGGCGACGGCACACGGGTCAATCATCACTGTCTGGTTCATGACCACCGAACCGGTACGCGAATTGACCACCACTTTTGCGCCGGCACGCGAAGTCATGACCTCGATGTTCTCAATCTCCGCCAGAAACGCGACGCGCTGATTCGGGTCAGGCGGAGCAAGGACACGCACCCGTCGAGGATCACTGGCCGACGCGGTTCCGGGTCCGGCGTACATGTTGATCGCCTCGACAATGTTGCGCGCATTGGAAAAATCCGCGCGTTTTAGTTCCAGATAGATGGCTTCTGCATCGCCGATACGTGTAGTCACACCGCGCTCGACCGTCGCGCCACGCGGTATGCGGCCGACGCTCAAGTGGTTGATCGTCACTGAACTGCCCGCAGCCCCCGCACCAACGCCGCCCACTACCACGTTGCCCTGGGCCATCGCGTAAACCTGACCGTCGGCACCTTTGAGCGGGGTCATCAACAAGGTGCCACCGCGCAGGCTCTTGGCATTACCGAGCGACGAAACCGTGATGTCGATGCTTTGCCCCGGCCGCGCAAATGCGGGCAGTTGCGCAGTGACCATGACAGCCGCAACATTCTTCAGCTGCAGGCTGGTTCCGTCCGGAATGCGCACGCCGAGGCGCTTCAACATCGCCACCAGACTCTGCACCGTAAACGGCGTTTGCGTCGTCTGGTCGCCGGTCCCATCCAGGCCAACCACCAGGCTGTAGCCGAGTAACTGGTTGTCTCTGACGCCTTGCACTCGGGTCAGATCCTTGACGCGATCCGCAGTCGCGTACTCAGGCGCAACGAGAACAGCGAACAAGAAAACTGCCGCCACGCCGGGTCGCAGCAAACGTTTCATTAGCTTGTCGCCGGTTGGTCGCATGGTTTCAATACGGCAGTACGTTCATGAAGAAGCGCGACAGCCACGGCATCGTCTGCGCTTCATCGATATAACCGTTGGCACGGTATTCGATCCGTGCGTCCGCAACGTGTGTCGAGAGCACCGAATTGGTCGCGTTGATGTTGACCGGATCGACCACGCCGGAAAAACGGATCAGCTCGGTTCCCCTGCTCATCGCAATCTGTTTTTCGCCCGATACCAGCAAGTTGCCATTCGCATACACGTCGATGACTGTCACGGTCACGGTACCGGAGAAGTCATTCTCGTTGCTTGCCGAGCCCGATGCCCCGAACTGGTTATCTGATTGCGCCTCGAGTTCAGCACCCTGAAAGCTCTTACCGCCAATGCCGGACACGACCGGCACCGAGAACCCGATGTCATTCTCACGTTCGACACTCGATGCCGAACTTTTGCTCGCAGAGGTGCGCTCGGTGAGTTGAACGGTCAGCAGGTCACCTACCAGGCGCGCTTTGTAATCCTCGAACAGCGGCCGGTAGGTTCCAACGTCGTAAATGGCTCCGTTGTCAGGATTCACTATTTGCGGCTGCGGCGGACGCGCCGTGATTGGCTGATGAACGATTGCCGGTTGATTGATGGCACAGCCGCCGAGCAGTGCTGTCAACAACGCAATGCAACCTGCACTGGTGTTGTTCATGATTTCACGCCTCCCGTTTAAATATGCCGCGACCTTTCGCTTACAACTGTGCGAGCCGTTGCAGCATCTGGTCCGATGTCTGGATCGACTTGGAATTGATCTCGTAGGCGCGCTGCGTCTGAATCATGTTGACCAGTTCCTCCACGACATTGACATTCGATGTCTCGACGTAGCCCTGATTGAGCAAACCGGTGCCGTTAGTCCCCGGCGCATTGGCCTGCGGCGTGCCGGATGCCGCTGTTTCGAGATACAGATTCTCGCCGCGCGACTGCAATCCGGCGGTGTTGATAAAGGTTGCCAACTGGATCTGGCCGATCTGCACCGGCGTCGGCGACCCGCTGATCAATGCCGACACGATTCCATCCTTGGAAATCGTCAGCGTTTGAACGCCGGCGGGCACCACGATTGCGGGCTGCACCTCGTAGCCGCTGGCGGTGACCATCTGCCCGTCGCTGTTGGTTTGAAACGCACCATCGCGGGTGTAAGCAGTGGTGCCGTCGGGCAATTGCACCTGAAAAAAGCCGCGCCCCTGGATGGCAACGTCGAGCACGTTGCCAGTCGCCTGCAAATTGCCCTGCGTGTGAACACGTTCAGTTGCCACCGGGTGAACGCCGGTTCCGATCTGTAATCCGGTCGGC
>JBFKXV010000415.1:0-2972 GCA_041637935.1 Burkholderiales bacterium
CGGTACCGAATGCAGCCTATCTCGAGGTGCATGGCTTCGGGCTGGAGCAGTTCATGGCGCAGCCGCTGGAACTTACGAACGGCATGGCGCTAGCGCCGGAAAGGCCGGGCCACGGTATCGAGTTCGATTGGGACGCGCTTGGCGCCTATCGGGTTGATTAGGCCGGTCGCCGGGATGTCGCATTGAGCCGGACAGGTGCTGACCGACCATACCCGCGCCTGGCCTGCATGGAATCGTCACGTGATATTGCTGGCATCGGCCTCGCGGCGCCAGAAGCGGTTGCGTGACCACCCGGTTTCACATGTCTTGCGGCGGTCACGACATTGCTGACGCGACGTATTACTAAAAGGAATAACGAATTGCAAATGTCGTCGTTGCGGACAGATTATCAAGGGCATACCATGTGCCTCCCCATGGCCATCACATCCGCTCAGCGCAAATCGACGTAAATTGGAAATGCGCCGTATGTTGGAAATGCGCCGTATACCGGAAATGGCTGTACATTGCGAATGCGCCGTAAGTTACTGCGTGGCGATTGCGCCGTCCTGGTGGACGCCACGAGCGCGATCGAATGCGAACAACTCGCAAGGAGGAGCACGACATGTCATTACGAATTAACGATGAGGCACCCAATTTCAAAGCCAAAACGACCCAGGGCGAGATCGATTTTCATAAGTGGATCGGTGACGGATGGGCGATATTGTTTTCGCATCCAAAAGATTTCACGCCGGTATGCACCACCGAACTTGGATATATGGCCAAGCTCGAACCCGAGTTCAAGAAACGCAACTGCAAGATTATCGGCCTCAGTGTCGATCCGGTTGATGACCACGACAAGTGGGCCAAAGACATCGAAGAAACCCAGGGCGCCAAGGTCAATTACCCGATGATCGGCGACAGTGATCTGCATGTCGCCAAGCTCTACAATATGTTGCCCGCCGATGAGTCCGGTACTTCTGAGGGCCGCACCGCAGCAACGAACGCGACGGTGCGCTCGGTGTTCATCATTGGTCCGGACAAAAAAATCAAGCTGATGCTGACCTATCCGATGACTACCGGCCGCAACTTCGACGAAATTCTGCGCGTGGTCGATTCCATGCAGTTGACGCTGAAGCACAAAGTGGCGACGCCGGTTAACTGGAAACGTGGCGAGGATGTCATTATCGTTCCGGCGGTGTCCGACGACGAAGCGAAAAAGATGTTCCCGGCAGGCTGGAAAACGCTCAAACCTTATTTGCGGCTGGTCAAACAACCCGTGCAATAAGCTCGCCGAGCGATGCCCGCGACCGGCTTGATACCGAAGTCTGGCGCGGGCGCTTGCTGTTGCCTGTTTACCAGAGGACAAAGAAGACATGTGGCCGGACAGGACACTGCTTGATTTGCTCGGAATCGAGCACCCGATTATTCAGGCGCCGATGGCCAGTGCCACCAACCCGGTGTTAGTGGCAGCGGTCAGTAATTGCGGCGGCCTCGGGAGTTTCGGTGCTGCCGGCACGCCGCCGCCCCAGCTACGCGAAACCGTGCGTGCGATCCGGCAGCGGACTAACCGGCCGTTCAACATCAACCTGTTTGCTGCGCACACAGAAGACTTTGATCGGGATGCACGGCCGGGTCCCCGCCTGGCGGAGCAGCTGGCTGCCTACCATGCCGAGTTCGGACTCGGAAAGATCCCGCAGCCCGGGCCGATGTTCGGGCCTTTTGACGAACAACTCGACGTGTTGATCGAAGAGAAAGTGCCGGTCATCAGCTTCCACTTTGGTGCCGATGCAGCTGCGGTCGAGAAAGCGCAATCCGGCGGTGCGAAAGTGCTGTGTTCGGCGACGACCGTTGCGGAGGCGAAGTCGCTCGAACAGGCCGGTGTCGATGTCGTTATCGCTCAGGGTGGAGAAGCGGGCGGACATCGCGGCACCTTTTCAATTGATTACGAAAGAGCCCTCATTGGCACCATCGCGCTGGTGCCGCAGGTCGTTGACGCAGTCAACGTACCGGTGGTCGCTGCTGGTGGAGTGATGGACGCGCGAGGCATTGTCGCGAGCCTCGCACTCGGCGCCAGTGGCGTGCAGATGGGCACAGCTTTTCTCGGTTGCCCCGAAATGTCGGTACTCAATGCCTGGCGCTCTGCGCTGCGAAGTGCCGCTGCCGAGGATATAAAGGTCACCACGGCGGTTTCGGGACGCCCGGCCCGGGCAGTGCGCAACCGCTACATCGAGGAAGTCGAAGAACTCGGCGAAAGTTTGCTGCCGTACCCGGCGCAGTACTCGATTTCGCGCGATCTTCGCAAGTCTGCTGCCGAGCGCGATGATGCCGGCTTCATGGCGATGTGGGCGGGTCAGGGAGTTGGGCTTATCCGCAATCAGCCGGTCGACGCGTTCATGCGCGAACTGGTCGAATCTGCGCGCGACTTGCTGCGCAAGCTGGCGAAGAACTAATCGGTGCAGCAATCCGCTGTCGCCTGCGGGCCTGGATAGCCGTGCTGCTGAGCGATGCCTTACCGCCGTTTCGGGCCCCTGACATGCCGCCAACGCGCTGTCGTGCCTGTCGAGTTTTGCCGATTCGCGCGGTTGCAGCTGGCGCGCAGCCTCGCGCCGGTGCGATCACCGTCGAAGAGACGGAAAGGGGGCCACCCGACGTGCGTTTGTTGCCAGCTCTGATCACGCCAGAAAACCGTTTTATGCGGGCCGGCTTGGGCCGCGCAACGGGTGTTTGATCGGTGGCCTTTGACGTGATGCCCGAGCGCCGCTACGCTATAAATCTCCAATCTGTCGCATTTTGTGGAGGGCGACATGCCGGCTGCTACTGAACAGAAACTTGAAATCAGGCCGCTGCATCCTCTGTTCGGCGCCGAGATCGTCGGACTCGACCTTCGTGAACCGCTCGACGAGGCGACTTTCGCCGCGGTGCGCGACGCCTTCAACAATTATTCGGTTGTGCTGTTTCGCAGACAGGGAATAACTGACGATCAGCATGTGGCC
>JBFKXV010000416.1:0-2967 GCA_041637935.1 Burkholderiales bacterium
CGCTTATGTGGGATGGCCACACCGCGCTCGCTGCGCCTTGTCTCACACCAAATTGACCGCCGTCGCACCGATCCAATATGTGTTAACAGGCCCTAGCCAATCCCAAACACGATTCGGGCTGTGAAATGCGGAACCGCCTCACCTGAGCGAGATGATTCCGCGAATTATCTTCTTTTTCGATCAGTAGATGGCGATGGGATTTCCCGGCGATCCCGTACCACCCTTGATCTTGAGCGGCGCCCAAACAAACAGAAACTCGTACACACGATCCTTGACCAATTGGCTCAAATCGAGGTTCTCGATGTTCCAGATGCCCCGTTTGGTTATCAGCTTGAGATGACATTCGAAGCCTTGCTCGTTTTCTCCTGCGAAAGTCCCCGCGGCAACCGCTTCAACCGCCCAGGTGTCGGCGCCAGTGAGAATAATCTTGCGTGAAGCGAGATATTCGCAGGCCGATATGCCAAACCCTGGCTCACCGGAATTGAACTCGGCAATGCGCCTGTTTTTTTCTGCAGCGTCGAACGTGTCCCATTTTGACGGGTGCCAGATGTTGCCGTGGCCGGTATACAGGAATACGCAGTCGCCTTCGCCGATCGGCGCAATGCCCTGTCGCCTCACCATCGCCTTGACGTCAACGTCGGTGATGATTCCCGGATGGCCTTTGTTTGGCGGCGATGACGGGATAGGAAGCCGGTCCATGCCGCGATAGGCAGCGGCGTTCAGCAATACGCCGCGGCACACGAAGCCAATTTGACCGACATGCTCGACACCGAGATCACCCATGCCATAGGGCCCAGCGCTATCGGCGAGCATCCGGCCGTTGTAGAAGAAATCGCCCTTGGATGTGCGCACACCGATGTGACCGGGACCATCGAACTGGGTGCCGACCTGACCGATTTCAGCGGTGACCATTTCATCGTTGCCGAGCAACTCCTGAGGACCGAACGGTCCTCCCGTGGGCAGACCCGGAATAGTCAGTTTGAAACCGCGGGTTCCAAAAAACGGTGCGTCTTGCTGATAAATCTTTCCCAGCGTTGCGGTCTTTCCTTGTTTTACCAGTCCCACCGCCTTGAGCACGATCTGCGGCGTTGTGCGATTGACGGCGCCGGCTTTGTCGTTGGCTCCCCACTCACTGGGTGCCCAGCGATCAGTGAGTGGTTCGTCGTTGACGGCGATGCTGGTTTCCGGCACAGCGGCAGCGAACACACCGGCCGCTATCAAACATATTACAAACGTAGTTTGTTTGTTAATTGTGAACTTCATGCTCTCCTCCGTTATAGCGTTGTTGATATAACCGGCCAAGCAATTGCGATACTACACCCACCCGTCATAGACGTCGTTCAGATCCCGTCTCCACATTGTCAAGACCAATCTTCAACAAACGAATAACAGGGGATAGGATTTATGGAACGCTGTGCTTTGATCGCATCGGCTTTCATCAGTAATGTCCATAGCAATGCAACACCGTGATCTTGTGCGCAGCTGAGCACGATGATTTAGACGTCCTGCTGATACTCGCGGTACTCACGCAGGATATGGCACCGCTGCAAGTCGATCAGGCGCGGGGCAGCGGACGCCCCGGCAAATTCGGCCAAGTGCAAAACGAGCAACCTTTTCCTGCCGACGCAGGAGGGCAGTGGCTGCAGGCAGTAAAACATTCGCTGCCCATCCTCTCGTACCTGTTTAAACTAGCGACCAGAATCCAATCTCTTGGCAAGGAGGCCAATAGTGCCAATTATTGAACGTGACCCGTGGCGGATGCAGTACTTCGAAAATGTCGCCTGCCCGGAGAATGTGATCATCCCGACCGACGACGAACACGCCTACGAGTTGTATCCGGAATACCGCTGGATCTACAACAAGCTGCTGATCTGCGATACCCAAGGCATTGCCGGCGCGCCGCATGGCGTCCCGCCGAAACGGTTTCCGGTGTTTAGCAAGCCGATCTACAACCTTGCTGGAATGGGCGTCGGCGGCCGCGTGATGGCGAGCGCCGAAGACCTGAATGCACATATCACCGCCGGCCACATGTGGATGGAGATGATGGCTGGCGATCACGTCAGTACTGATGTGGTATTGCTTGGTGGTGAGCCACAATGGTGGCGCCACACGGTCGGGGCAACGTCGGGTGAGGGCACGTTTGACTACTGGACAGTCGACGAGGCCGAACGTCCGGAGCTGGAAAATTATTGCAGCGACTGGTTGCGCCGCCATTTGCGCGGCTATAGCGGTGCTGCCAATATGGAGAGCATCGGCGGACGCATCATGGAAGTCCATCTGCGCTTCGCTGACCAGTGGCCCGACCTGTACGGGCGTGGTTGGCTCGACGCGATCGTCGAGCTCTACTCACGGCGCCGCTGGCGCTACCCCGATGACGACCGCCACACCGGCTACAGCGTCGTGTTGTTCGGTAGCCACAACATCCAATACACCTATCCGCCGACAGAGTTCGTCGATGGCCTGCGGGCGCGAAAAGGCATTCGCAGCGTACAGATTACCTTTCATGAGGACATTGCACCTGAGCTGCATGCCATGCCGCCCGGCGGCTTTCGGCTTGCAGTGATCAATTGCGACGATCTGGAATCCGGTTTGAAAGCGCGCGAGGACCTCGCTCTGTCGTTCTGGTCGGCGCAAAACCTGGGGCCGTGGCGTAGCGAAACCGCATGAGTCGCCTGTGAGCTATCGCGAACGTACCCGCTTTCCGCACCCGGTCAGGGAAATAGAGAACCTATTTATCCCGCTCGCCGACGGGTGTCGTCTCGCCGCGCGCATCTGGATGCCGGACAATGCCGAGCAGCGTCCGGTCCCGGCGATTCTGGAATACATCCCGTACCGCAAGCGCGACTTCATGCGCGCTCGCGACGAACCAATACATCATTACATCGCCGGTCACGGCTATGCCGCCGTGCGCGTCGATTTGCGCGGCTCCGGCGATTCGGACGGCGTACTGATCGATGAGTACCATCC
>JBFKXV010000417.1:0-2959 GCA_041637935.1 Burkholderiales bacterium
ATTGCATGAAATGATAAAAATAGGGATTGTCGGCGGCACCGGGTACACTGGAGCGGAACTGCTTCGGATATTGGCGACGCATCCGCAGGCGGCGCTGACTGCCATTACCTCGCGCAGCGAAGCCGGCACACCGGTTGCAGGGATGTTCCCCAGTCTGCGAGGTCACGTTGAT
Source organism: Burkholderiales bacterium (assembly GCA_041637935.1). GTDB lineage: Bacteria > Pseudomonadota > Gammaproteobacteria > Burkholderiales > Eutrophovitaceae > SG8-40. Next base: position 173 of record JBFKXV010000417.1, read on the forward strand.
CTCGAGTTTTCGGATCCGAAGGACGCGCGCCTCGACAAATGCGATGTTGTTTTCTTTGCCACACCACATGGTGTGGCCATGGCACATGCCCCGGCACTTGTCGAGAAAGGTGTCAAAGTAATTGATTTGGCAGCTGATTTTCGACTTCAGGATGTAGTGCAGTGGACCAAATGGTACAAGGTCGAACATTCGGCCCGCGAGCTGCTCGCCGAATCGGCGTACGGATTGCCGGAGATCTACCGTGATCAGATTAAATCCGCGCGTGTCGTGGGTAATCCGGGCTGTTATGCAACAGCAGTACAACTTGGTTTTCTGCCTTTGATTGAGGCCGGTATCGTGGATCTGACGCATCTCGTTGCAGATGCAAAATCGGGCGTCAGTGGTGCCGGCAGAAAAGCTGATCTGGGAATCATGTTTTCCGAGGTATCTGACAATTTTCGCGCCTATGGTGTCGCCGGACACCGACACCACCCGGAGATGATCCAGGGTCTGGCGAAGCTAGCAGGCGGGCCGATCAAGCTGGTTTTTGTGCCTCATTTGACGCCGGCGATCCGCGGCATACACGCCACGCTTTATGCATGGTTGACGCGCGATGTGGACGTGCAATCGTTATACGAAAAGCGCTTTCGGGACGAACCATTTGTCGATGTCATGCCGGCTGGCTCTCACCCGGACACGCGCAGTGTGCGAGGTGCCAACACCTGCCGGATTGCGGTGCATCGTCCGGATGACGGCAACCTGGTGGTCGTTCTTGCCATCATCGATAATCTGGTCAAAGGGGCATCGGGGCAAGCGGTGCAGAACATGAATCTCATGTTTGGTCTGCAGGAGACAACGGGCCTTGATCACGTTGCGTTGATGCCCTGATATCAATGAAGAGGCTCAGATTCAAGAGATTGCGCAGGCGCTTCGGGATCGCGGCTCCCCGCGTTGCGGTACATTCGCACGTCCCCTGGTACTGGCGCTGGCTGACTTTCGCCGCGTTCATGGTAGTGACGATTGTCGCCGCCTGGGTTGCCTACGATCTGGGCCGTCGCTATGCCGGTTTCGATGCAAGCGAAGCATCGGGCGCTCAGTCCCGATTGCAGGAGATCAACGGTCAGTTGCAGGATGAGAATTCCGGTTTGCGCAACGAAGTTGCCGCGATGGAGCGGCAGCTGCAGATCGAACTGTCGGCGCAAGGCAACCTGACTGGCCAGATCCGGGCGTTGTCAGAAGAGAACGCCCTGCTCAAGGAAGACCTGGCATTCTTTCAGACGTTAATGGCCTCAGGTGCGGACCCGGGCGGTGTCACAGTTAACCGCTTCAGGGTCGAGCGCGACGCGTTGCCTGGCGAATATCGATACCACTTGTTGATCGTGCAATCGAAGCAACGCGTCAGGGAGTTCCGCGGCCGCCTGCAGCTTATTGTCGACTACGTTGCTGACGGCGAGCCTGGCGTGACGACCTTTCCCGCCGTTGGCGATGATGAGCAGGCGTATAATTTGCGTTTCAAGTTCTACCAGCGGGTGGAAGGCACTTTTACGCTGCAGCCTGAAGCGATCGTTCGGGGCGTACAAGTCCGCGTCTTGAAAAATGGGGACCCGACGCCTGTGTCAACACAAGCCACAACCTTGTCCTGACCTGGAGGAATAATGTTCGGAAACAAGCCCACCAAACCACAGAACCGAATCGATAGCCTGGTTGGCGCCGGCACCGTCGTCGAAGGAAATATCGCGTTTTCGGGCGGGTTACGGGTCGACGGACGCGTTCGGGGTAACGTGCTAACGGCCGACGATCAGCCCAGCACGCTGGTGTTGAGCGAAAAAGCGCAGATCGAGGGCGAGATACGAGTGTCGCACGCCGTCATCAATGGAACCGTGATTGGGCCTGTTTTCGGCGCAGAGTACGTCGAACTACAGCCGAAATCCAATGTCACAGGAGATGTGCACTACCGCACGCTGGAAATTCAGCTGGGTGCCGTGGTACAGGGGCGTCTGGTTCATCAGGACGAGGACAAGGGAAAGAAAGTCGTGCCGATTGCGGCACAAGAGTGACGAGGACTGCCATCCGGTTGCATAATGGCCGGATGCCTTGAAGCATCATCAGGAGTAGGAAATGAATGCAGCCACCGAAATGCCCGCACCGCTAATTTTTAGCGATAGCGCCGCGCAAAAGGTCAGGGAACTGATCGACGAAGAGGGCAATCACGCCCTCAAATTGAGGGTGTTCGTTACCGGCGGTGGTTGCTCGGGCTTTCAGTACGGGTTTACCTTTGACGAGGAAGTCAACGACGATGACGCCACCATGGAGAAGAATGGCGTGACCTTGCTGATTGATGCAATGAGCTACCAATACCTCGTCGGAGCAGAGATCGACTATCAGGAGGGCATCGAGGGCGCTCAGTTCGTTATCAAGAACCCGAATGCGAGTTCGACCTGCGGTTGCGGTTCGTCCTTCTCCGCTTGAGACAGTAGCGGCAAAGCGCAAATCGATACAGCGATCTATAGGCTAACAAGCGACCACGCGGTCGATCATCGGCCAAACAGGAACGGGAGCACACAGATGCTCCCGTTTTTTGTTCGCGCGCAGACAAATGGATCTGCCTGATTCACCGGTCGCGCATTACTTACTGGCGAAAGGCGAATGCGGCTATCAGTCCAGCGAAGCAAGATTGGTATTGCCGAGCAGATCCAGCCGGGCCAGCAGTGGTTTGGCGGTTGCCTCGAAGGCGTCACGAAGCTCCGGAGTAATCGGCGGCCCCGGCGGCAAGGCCAGCTTCAACGGATTGCGCTGCTTGCCATTGAC
>JBFKXV010000418.1:0-2955 GCA_041637935.1 Burkholderiales bacterium
GCCGGTGTTCAATCGCACTGTGACTCTGCGCGATAGCTGGAAAAAACAGAAGTAGCAAACAATCAGGCGCCCGCCGGTGCCAATTGAATTAGTCGCTTGCCCAGATTCTCGCCGCGATATAGACCGGCGATCGCATCCGGCGCGTTTTCGATGCCGTCGAGAATCTCCTCGCGATATCTAATGGTGCCGTCGCGAACCCACTCAGCGAGCTTGGTACGCGCCTCATCGTAACGTTGCGCAAAGTCGAATACGACAAAGCCTTGCATTCGCGCCCGTTTGACAAGCAGATGGCGCTCGACGCGCGGCCCTTGCGGAATCGGGTCCCAGTTCGAAATTGATGCAGTTCCGCAAATCGCCACCCGCGCACCCAGACGCAACTGCTTTAGCACAGCATCACTAATCGGTCCGGCGGTGTTGTCGAAATACACGTCGACACCGTCCGGGCACGCTTTCGACAGCGCCGCATCGACGTCTTCGGATTTGTAATCGACGGCAGCATCAAAACCGAACTGGTCCAGACACAGGCGTTTCTTTTCAACGCCGCCGGCGATTCCAATGGTGCGGCAGCCAAGAGCCTTCCCAATTTGTCCGACGCATGATCCCACCGCTCCGGCCGCCGTGGACACCACCAGCGTTTCGCCCGATTTCGGCTGACCGATTTCGAGCAATCCGAAATAGGCAGTAATGCCGTTCAGTCCAAGCACGCCGAGTGAGGTCGACAATGGCATGTCGGTCTCGCTGATCTTGCGCTGAATCGCCTTGCCGTCGACAACCGTATAGTCCTGCCAGCCAAACATTCCGGTGACCAGGTCACCGGTTGCGTAGTCGGAATGGCGCGAAGCCTCGACACGCCCGCTGGCGAACGATCGCATCACTTCGCCGATCGCGACCGGCGCCGAGTACCCGACCTTGTCGACGATCCAGCCCCGCATGGCGGGGTCCACTGACAAGAAGATATTGCGGACCAGTACCTGACCTTCGCCAGGCTCGGGAACGGATTCTTCAACGATTTCGAAATGCTCGGCCTGAGGGATGCCCTGTGGACGAGCCTTGAGTCTGACCTGGCGGTTTTTCATTGCTGATCGATCCTTATGCGTGCTGTTGAAGCGATGCTGGTACTCAGCCGATAGCGCACCGACACCGGCCGACTGAGACGCCAACAATACATCGCGCGTGGCATCACAACACGACCTGCCGGCTCGGCGCTGGCCCCGCCTTGTGCGCTGCGCCCCGCCGACGAACTGCCGCAAGCGCCCTGAATTCGCCACGCAGAACAATATAACATATTGATATTATTATGTATTTTCGTTCAGCTTGGATTCAGCGGCTGACGCGTAATCTGCACTCAACCAGGAAGGTCCTGGTCAACTTTGCGAAAGGAGTTTCATCATGAGAACCAAATTGCTCGCGCTGATTCTGGGCGCCGCACTGGTCGGCAGCAGCACCGCCGCACTGGCCGAGCGCGAAAGAGGTGGCAGGCACGACCGGCCACGCGCCGAACACAGGTACGAACGTGACTATGACCGCGCCGAATGGCCTCGAGACCGGGTTCACGCCAGGTCCGACCGCTATGACCGCGGACATCGGCGCGATCCGCACTGGGCGAAAGGACATGGTCATGGCCGGCATTGGAAGAAGGGCCACCGTCACGGCCGACATTGGAAAAAAGGCCATCCCCACGGCCGCCATTGGGCCAAGAAGCACCGCCGCGGGCATCACCGTTGGAAGCATCGCCATCATGGCCATTACTCCGGCCGGCCGGCGTATCCACCGCGCTACCACGGACAGCGTCGTCATCGTCCTTACTACGAGCCGTTCAATAGTCTGAGCATTATTTTGCACGGCCACTTTTGAGTTATGTCAGGGGACATTTTTGCTACCCGCGGCTCTGCGCGTCGCGCCGGGCCGCCGGTAGTGCCCCACCCAACAATGAATTTATCAGGAGAAGCATCATGAAAAAGACCACCACCATTGCAACATTTATCGCTCTCGTTTTTACGTCGCCGCTGACGCAGGCCAAGCACGTATTCGAGGATTACGCGCGAGTCATCAATGTCACCCCGCAATATGAGGAGGTCAACGTGCCGCGCAGAGAGTGCACGAGTGAGTACGTTCCCGAGCGCGAGCGTCGGCGGGGCTCACTGGCCGGTCCACTGATTGGCGGTATCGCCGGCGGCGTACTTGGCGCACAGGTCGGTGGTGGCCGCGGCCGCATCGCCTCCTCCGCAGCCGGTGCCGCAATCGGTGCAATCGTCGGAGACCGTTTGTCCGAACGCGGTCCGGATGAGTACTACGAGCGCGAGATCAGACGCTGCGAATACGTTGACCACTGGGAGACCAGACTCAACAATTACCGCGTCGTCTACCGTTATCGCGGCCAGACCCACACTGCCATCCTGCCGTATGACCCGGGACGCCGGCTGCGCTTACGCGTTGAGGTTGAGCCGATTGACAACGGGCGTGACTACGACGACAAATGGGACGACTGAGCTGCTCTGCCCATATCGCCAGCGCCAGGTTGCAGCCCTTACCAGCATCGGAGATGATCGGTCTCAACGCGACAAGGAATGAAAATGCTACCGAGACGATCTCTGCCGATGCTGGTCCTGCTGCTGGTGACTACGTTCGCCTCTATCGGCGCCGATGCGCGCAACGCAACAACGCACGTCCACCCGAGCGGGTCGTTTGTCAAGGTCGCCGAACGGGCTGTATCCATGCGCGATGCGGTCAGCCGGGTGCGCCAACAGACCGGCGGGCGCGTACTGGACGCACAAGACCATGGGTCTCACTACCGCATCAAAGTACTGACCCCACAAGGCGAAGTTCGCATCTTTCGGGTCGATTCCCGAACGGGTGCAATTCGCTGATCATCTCGACTTGAACAAGCCATGCGAATACTCGTAGTAGAGGACGAACCTGCGTTGCAACAGCAGATCTCCAACGAACTGAAACGAC
>JBFKXV010000419.1:0-2942 GCA_041637935.1 Burkholderiales bacterium
AGGGCAGATCCAAGCAGGGTAGTAGGGGTGAGTGAGAACCCATTTCGTGGAATCACGGGGACTGACTATGAGACTCACTACTACAAGTACGCTGAAACGCACAGCGTTGAAGATAGCCAAACGCGCGGCGATTGCCGCCGGCATTGTCTGGCTTGCCTGTTTTTCTTTAGTAATGGGAGTGCAGGCCGACGACATTGAACATGGCGGCGAAGGATCGAGTCGGGCTGGCTCATTCGACATGCACGGCGTCTCGGGATGGTTCCGGGATCGCTTCTCCGAAGCTGAACTGCAACGCTACCGGCGTGAAGATTTTCAGATCGAAGCGCATGCGTGCGGTTGCTACGACCAGCCCGAGCCACACTACCCGTATTTGCTGGTGTTCTTCAACACGCCAAAGGGCGATCTGGTGGGAAGACCTGACCGTCGCGGCGTTGACACCGTTATCACCCGGTTGGCGGTTCGGCACGGCGAACGTTACTGCGACGTCGACTCGGAAGATCAGTGTTACGGAAACTTCGCACATCCGTGCGAGTTCAGCGATTTTCGATATGGGCGCCAACTGGCTCCGTATTTTCCAACGTGTAAGTCACCTGAACCCGATAGCGAACTGACGCCGGTTCACTACCAAACTGACTGAACATCACGGGCTGAACATGACGGACAACGAACTTGTCCTCGGCGGCGAGCTGGCAATGCGGGGCTGGCACGCACTGCGTCAGTCGGCAATCCGATTGCCTCGCCACGAGCGCCGCCTGGCGGCAGCAGGTGGTGATCGGTGACTGTGACGACTCGTTTGATGTTTGCCATTTCGATCATCGCATATTCCGAATATGCATCAGGACCGGATTGATCAGAACCGGATTGATCAGAACCGATGCGCGCAGGGCAATGACGTAACGGATTTTTCAACGCAAGGAATTGCAATCTCTATGTTCGCCAGATCCAGCCGATATCAGCAACGGTCTCTGCGAAGCAGGCTGCCCGGTTGGCGGCCGCTCGTCGCGGTCTTCCTCGCACTGTGTTTGCTGCCAGTGGAATCAGGTCTCGCAGCGGAAAACGCGACGCATTCGTCAGCTCGGCCGGGCAGGCTTGTAGAGCTTGGGTCTCACCGGCTGCATATCTTCTGTGTAGGCACGGGCGGGCCGACGGTCGTGATCGATAGCGGCCTCGGCGGCAGTTCGCTCGAGTGGATCAAGGTGCAGCGATCTTTGGCGCGGCACGTTCGCGTTTGCAGCTACGATCGAGCCGGCTACGGGTGGAGTGAACCAGGCCCTCTGCCTCGAACCACTTCGCGAATCGTTGACGAGCTGTTCCAGCTGCTCAAAAACGCCAACATTGCCGGGCCGTATGTTTTGGTCGGGCACTCGTTCGGAGGATACACGGCACAGTTGTTCGCCAACCGCTATCCAGACGAAACGGCTGGTCTGGTTCTGGTCGACTCCTCTCACCCTGAGCAGTTCGAGCGGTTTCTTGCACCGCCGATAAGAGCGAATCTGGCACCGAGCGGCAAAAACCGCCACATGATGCTGTCACCGTCGCCCCGGATGCCTGAGAATCTGCCCGACGAAGTCAAGCCCATTGTTCACGTGCTCAATCTGAGAGGCGAGACGAGGCGGGCGATGGGGCATGAGCTGCTGGATTTTCGGTTAAGTGCGCAGCAGGTTCGCGAAGCGCCTGCTTTGCCGAACGTGCCAATGGTTGTGCTCACGCGTGGCAAGCGCGTCTGGCCTCAGACTGATCGTGGCCAACAAATGGAGCAACTATGGTCGCAGCTACAAGTTGAATTGGCGAATCGCACGCAGCGAGCGATACATATCCTGGCGCACAGAAGTGGGCATCACGTCCATCTCGACCAGCCTGAGTTGGTGGCCGATTCAGTGCAACTGGTCGTCGATCTCGTTCGCAGAAGCGGCTCGAATGTTGCCGAACGACCTGATGCGCTCCCGTCTATCTGACGCGCTGCCCCCGAACTGGAAACGCGCTTAGCGAAGGGCGGCGACCCGCAACGAAACGTGTCACACACGATGTGTTGGGCTGGAGACGCCGCGCTGAGCAGTTCTATCCGGGCGCAGCGATGCGCCACTGTATCCGGGCGCAGCACCGCAATTAGTGCTGCGCTGCTCGCTGGACTTATCCCTTCAGACCGGTCCCGAGAACAAAGTCGAACTCGCTGACCATGAACTGACCGTTTTGTTTCAGGTCGAGGGCCAGCGAGGGTTTGTGCGCGCCCCACGGATCGGTGGCAAGGTGTTCATCGCCGTTGAAGTAAAGTTGCGTGGTCAACGCCATGTTCAAGAAAGGGTACACCTTGATATGAATGTGGCGCGCACGCGTCAGACCGCCATATTGCTCCAACCCGGGAACCCCGGGTGGAATCGGGTACGCGCCGGGAACGATGGTCTGAACTTCGTAGCGGCCTTCTGCGTCAGCCTTCATGAGGCCGCGCAGGTGAAACGGCGGTGATGGCTCGAGAAAATCGCCTGGCTGTTTCTTGTCGTAAAAACCTTTGTCATTGGCATGCCATATCTCGATCATGGTGCCGGGCAGTGGTGTGCGACAGTCTTCGCTGAGCACCCGGCCGCGCAGCATCAATTTCTGACCCGGCTCATCATCGGCCGCCAGTCTGATCTGAAATACTGGTGCGCCAACGTTGTACATCGGTCCCAGTATGTCTTGCTCGGTGACCTTGCAGCGTTTTGCCGCTGCGAGCGCCGGCAATCCGCCTACGGCGGCAGCGCCAAGCGTCGATGCGCTGCGCTGCAGAAATTGCCTGCGTGACTGATATGTTTGCATCTTGTCTTTCCGATGCTCACTCATTGCTTTTCCCCCTAAATTCGCAGCGGCGCAGGTCAGGCTGACGTCGTTTATTAAAAATGCTGTTCCCGCAGGGCGAAATCATAGCAGCATGGAGTGTTAGGTGGACATCATGCGACAATATGAAG
>JBFKXV010000420.1:0-2927 GCA_041637935.1 Burkholderiales bacterium
GCGATGCAGCAGGCAGTATGAGTAAGCCCACGCTGTTGCCGCTGCGAACACGTAGCCGGAAATCTCGTCCGAACCACTCATGGTGATCGAGAACAGCTTTCGCATGATCACGTCGCCGCTGACCATGAAGGCACTGATCAGCAACGCGGCGCCGCCGATCCACACTGCAGCGCGGGAGATGTTTTCCAGCCAGGCGTGAAGGCGCACGAAGATTTTCATGCTGGCACGTTGCCTGGCGCCAAGCGGGCGCACGACGGCGCCCCGTTGGGGACTGAACCGGCGGACACAATCAGAGCGGTGCTTTGATGTTCACCACTTGCCCGACCGTGTCATTCCACTCTCTCGTGCAGGCTTCACCACAACGCTTCGCCCAACGCTTGACAACATAGTTCTCAACAATGTCGCGAAGCTTCTGTTTATCGGCCACGTTGGGCTCGACCGGCACCATGCCGCCCGGTTCGCCTCGCGGGCAAGGTCCGCTCGCGTTGCAATCCATTCCCTGCTGGTCGGCGATTTTGGTCGCAGTCCAGATTTCGTCCTCGAGTTTGGCAATCTCCGCCAACATCAACTGCTGAGTGTTCTTGTTGAGACTGTTCCACGTGTCCATATTGATGGCCAGAACGGTTGCCGCGTAGCCCAGCCGCACACGTATATTGTGGGTAACAACTTGCCACCACTTGGCGTTGTAGGCAGGCTCGGTACCAGTGATGCCGCAATCAGCCACGCCCTTTTGCAGTGCCGGTACCACTTCGGCGAATGCAATGGTGACCGCACTCGCATTCAGTCCTTCGATGAAATCTCCCAACGTGGTCGAGTAGGTGCGGATTTTCTTGCCTTTCAAGTCGGCCAGATGCACGTTCTTGGAATTCTTGTCTCCGAGATTGCAATACAACTGTTGACTGGGGAACGAATAGAGCATCAGCAGCTTCGCGTTGTACTTCTCGGCGAGTTCGCGTGCCATCACATCCTTGTAGGCTTCCATCGCCTTGCGGTAGGTATCGAGATCCTGTGCCACCCCTGCCAGATCCACACCTTCCAATTCGGGCGAGTCCTGCGCGACGTAGGTTGCAACGGCATGGACCACGTCGTATGTGCCCAGTTTCAGCAGGCGCATCACTTCGAAGCCCGACAGTCCGACTTCGGTGTAAGGCTTGGCATTGGCTGTCAGCTTACCGCCCGACGCTTGCGGCAGCGTTTCGTTCCAGAATTTGCTCTCGTGCCGCTTCCACAAATCCAGATTGCCCCAGGTACCGACGACCTGAAACTCGCGCTCCTGGACTTGCGCCGAAGAGGCCGCCTGTTGCTGATCGCCGCCGTCACCACATCCAGCTGCAAACACCAGTGCAAAGGCGAGCAGCGCGCACACCTTGGACGTTTTCCACATAATCTTCTCCCGATACAGGTGTTTATAAGAATCAAACATTTTTATCACCCATGGGGACTCTATCCTCGACCTCATGAGCCGTCAATCAACCCGCGAATTCAATTCACAAGCGCACCGTTGTGGAATGGATCAAACCCACGGCGACGTCGGCGAACCGGGTTTGGTCTTTAAAGTTCTCGCAATGCGCCTTGCCGTCGCACTCACGCTCGTCTCTTTGGATCACGGAACATAAACGCAAATGGCAACCCTACAGCTGCGGCGAGTGCGAACAAGATAAACGCGTTGAGGTAACCGCCCATTTCCGCCTGCCGCTGAATCTCCGCGCTGAGCTCGGCAAGGCCTTGGGTGGTTTCCCACGTCCAGCCGCCAACCAGGCCGCGGTTGCGCAAGGCCTCGTTCATCGGCGTGACCGTGGCGCTTAATCCGGCGTAGTTCTCTGCTGTTGATCGCAACAGCACCAGTATGCTCAAAGAAATAAACAGGCTGCTGCCGAAGTTGCGCATCAGAATTAGCAGGCCCGAGCCTTGCACAACGAGAAATGTTGGCAAGGTGGAAAATGCCAGGGTAGTCATCGGCAAGTAGGCAATACCGAATCCGAAGCCTTGAACAAAGTTGGTCCAGATCACATCGAAGTCGGTCATATTGATGTCAAGCAGAGTCATCTTCCAGGCTGCCCAACATTGCAGCGCCATGCCGATGGCGAGTGACAATCGCGCGTTGTATCGAGTGAGATGCACGACGACCGCAAAGCTCAACAAATTGCCCAGCCCGCGTGCTGAAATCAGATAACCAACCAACAAGTCCGGGTAGCCGCGCAGATCCTGCAGCAATAACGGAAACAGCACAATCGTGGTAAAGCTCAATGCGCCCATGATCAACGCCATCACGACGCCGATGCTGAAGTTCCAGTCGCTAAACATGCGCGGATTGAAGAACGGCGTACGAGAGTACATCGTATGCACAATGAAGATGCCGAGCGCTACGACGACGAGTGTTGTCTCGACAATGATTTCAAACGACGCAAACCAGTCTAACCGATGACCACGGTCCAACATCAACTGCGCGCTGCTCATGCATACCGCCAGCGATATAAAACCGATCAAGCCGAGGCGCCCCGACGTGCCACGCTCCTGGTCGCCGAGCGCGAAAACAGCGAGTACTGTGGAGAGGACGCCAATCGGCACCATCATCAGAAACACCCAACGCCAGTCGAACGAATCTGCGATCACACCGCCGAGAACCGGTCCCAATACCGGCCCCATCACGGCACCGATTCCCCACAGCATCAGTACCAACGGGTGCATGCGACGCGGAAAACTTGTAAGCACCATCCCTTGTCCGAGCGGCATCAGCGGCGCGCTGAATAACCCCTGCGCGGCACGCCCGATCAACAAGACTTCCAGCGACCCGGCGAGCCCACACAGGAGCGAGGAGAGCGTGAACCCTACCAGCGTAGTCACCATAAATCGTCGCCAACCCAGCCACCCCGCGAGCCAGCCGGTTAGTGGCGTGGCCACGGCCGCCGCCACAAGAAAGACGGTGA
>JBFKXV010000421.1:0-2925 GCA_041637935.1 Burkholderiales bacterium
GGAGACGCTCTTGAGCGTTCATGCGATGTCTAACGTTTGTGGTAAGAGGCGCGCCGCTTGCGGCGCGTCCAAGCGTAGCGAAGCGGAGCGGGCTTGACCGAAGGGTTAGGGTTCGATGGCATTTGGTTTCTGCTCCAAGCTTGCACCACATGCATAGCAACGTTCGCCGGGTAAACGCATGTCAAAGAAGGACATGCCTCGAAAGACCTGCAGCTTGTGGCAATCTGTCACTGGGCACCTAATGGAAAGTGCATAGCCGACCAAGGCCACCGCGCCGAGAAGGGCCGCCCAGAAATGCCACTCGAAGCTAGCAGAAGTGTTGGCTTGTACCGGAGAGCGCAGAACAACATGAACTAGAACGAGAGCAGCCTCAATGGCGAGCAGTGCAATGAGCCTAGACTTGTGCGTTGCCATGTCTTTCGAAGCCTAACGTGATTTATACGACATGATAAACATCTCTATATTCATAAACATGTCTATGCATTTATAAACAAGTTTCCAATATCATAAGCCTCGTTCAGCCGTGCCGGATGCCACAATCCGGCCCTCCAGTCCCAGCACCCGCACTTTTTTGAAAGGCAAAGTCCATACCCGGCGATCGGGGCGCCAAATGCCGCCCGCCTGCTTGACCTGCTGGCGAAGTCCGGTTTCGTCATACCGCACCTTGACGTCCACACGCCGATCGTCGTTTGCTTTTGGCCGCCCCTCCCAGGGCGATTCGTCGACGATGAGTTCCACCGTGGTCAGCCTGCGGCGCCCATCAGGATCGTAACGATAGCGCACACAAACGAGCCGCTCGCCGTACTGATTCAACCACTTAATGGTTCCCCGCTTTCCCGGCCGCAAAGTTACTCTGGCTTCCATTGCCTCCTCCCTGAACTACTGTGTTCATATCCAGTATTTTAAACGGATTGGTGGTTGCCTTGACACCTTCAGCGCTTCGGACACTACCTGCGCAAGATCGCCTGCGACCGCGCTATCATGCGTTTATCTTGTGCCACAGCGACCACCTCAAATGAAAATCACCAACATTCAGGTATTCATCCTGCGCGCACCCGACACCGGGCGGCCGCACTGGGTCAGTCATTTCATCGTGCCGCGCGCCAACGAGATACTGGTTCGTCTGAAAACCGATGAGGGCGTGGAAGGATTCGGCATCGCCACCAGTTACACGCCGATCGAGGCGGCGATTGATTGCTTTCGCAGCGGCATCGCGGAACAAATTCTCGGCGCCGATCCCCTCGCGCCAGAGAGATTGTTCCAAAAGCTGTTTGCATTGACCTCGCAACGGTTTGCGCATGAGAAACGTTGGTCGCGCGAGGCGCTGATGCGTATTTCCGCCGCCGTGGACATTGGCTGCTGGGACATCATGGGTAAAACTGCGGGGTTGCCACTGTACCGGCTGTTCGGCGGCTACCGCGATCAGGTGCCTTGTTATGTGACCTGCGCCTATTACCGTGATGGCAAGGACCTGGCCGAATTGCGCGACGAGATGGAAATGCTCAAAGCGCAGGGACATCAGGGCTTCAAGGCCAAGGCCGGCGGTGTGCCGCTGGCCGAAGACATGAAGCGGCTCGAACTGGTCCGCGAAGTGATCGGCGATGACAAGGACATGATGGTCGACGTCAATCGTGGCTGGGACCTCGCCACAGCGATCGAAGGCGCGCGCCTGCTTGAGCCGTTACGGCCACGCTGGCTGGAAGAGCCGGTACGGTGGGCGGATGACCGCCGTGAACTCAAACTGCTTTCGAAACGCACCAACATTCCGTTGTCAGCGGGTGAGAGCGAACTCACCAGTTGGGGATGCCGCGCGTTGATCGACGAGCAGGCGATCGACATTCTGCAATTCGATTGCACCATGTCCGGCGGCTTTACCGAAGGCCGCAAACTCTCCGCCTTGTGCGAACTCAATCACGTTCAGGTCGCGCCACATCATGACTGCTTTATCCATGCCCACATCGTTGCGGCGAGCCCCGCCGGGTGCATCGTCGAGTCGTTCACCGATCCGGAGCGCGATCCGCTGCAAGCGGAGCTGTTCGAGAACCCGCCAACAATCGAGGAGGGTTGGCTGAAGCTGAATACAGCTCCGGGGCTCGGCTTGACCCTGTCCGAAAAAGCCGTTAAAAAATTTGGCGAGAAAATCCTCTGATCCCGAAACGAACCTCGATTCTGACAATCGCAGCATTCAATCGGATATGAAAGCAGCAAGTTCTCACATCGCGGCGGCGCTGCTTGCCCTCGCACCAGCCCAGGCGGTACTAGCACCGGATTTGCCGGCAAAGGCGCTTTCAGGCGGTGCGATGACAACCACTGACACTTCCCCAACCGCCTACTCGCAACTGGCGGCCGGCATGAGCGATGAGCAACTGGAGTTGTTCGCCGTCGGCCACAAGATGTTCCACAACCGCTGGGCGTTCTTCTGGTTCGAAAATGCCCTGTTCGGGCGCGGACCAACGTCCAATGCCCAGGCGTGTACAACCTGTCACGACGGAAACGGCAGAGGCATGGCGCCGGGCGATCCGCACGTTGTGCAACCCGATGGGGAAAAACTCGACCAGAACATCACAGTCCTGTTCGAGCCAGCACCCAATGCGGTGATTCGGGTGAGCCTGCCCGGTACCGACCAGTACAATGGCCCGCGCTTTCATCCGCATTACGGCGACCAGTTGCAGGTTTTCGGTGTCAAAGGTGTGGTACCGGCGGAAGCGAGTTTCGAAATCACGTGGAAGCAACACGCCGTCACACTCGACGATGGTACACAGGTCAAACTGCGCTCGCCCGAGATCACGATTTCCGACCTGGCGTTTGGCCCGCTGGGAGAGAACGCCATGACCGGCGCGCGCCGCTCGCCGCCAGTTTTCGGTCTTGGGCTACTCGATGCCATCCCACAGGCAACAATTGACGAACTGGCCGAGCGTGAGAAAC
>JBFKXV010000422.1:0-2913 GCA_041637935.1 Burkholderiales bacterium
GCAGCAGTGCTGGAGTCGAAACCGACAACGCGTTGGCGTGATGCAGCGGCAGCGGGTTGTACAACCGCGTTTCGCCTTTGCGGAATTCAAGCCGTCCGTTCAGCGAGAGGTAGCAGGCACCGAAGCTGTGGAAATACTCGTTAGTCAGAATGCAACCCTTCGGGCGCCCGGTTGTGCCTGAGGTATAAAGCAGCGCGGCTTCCGCGTCATAACCGGGCTGGCCGGTTTGCGCCGCTGTGCGCGGCGCGGGCAGCGCGTCGGGAAACTGCTCAAACGAAACCACCGGCGTACTGTTGCCGATCTGTTCAACGGCTGCGTGCATGTCGCTGAGCCGGTGATCAACGCACACGGCGAGATTGGCCTCCGAGTGCTCGACGACGTAGCGGATCTCATCGATCCGGTAATCGGGATTGATCGGGACGATGGCGGCGCCGAGCGCGTTGAGCGCGTAATAGTGGAAGAAAAACTCCGGCCGCTGTTCGAACAGCATCGCCACACGGTGTCCCAATCCATATCCGGCTGCCGCGTAAATGCGCTTTTTCTCTTCCACCGCCGCCAACGTTTCGGCCCAGGTAACTTCCCAGCCTTGCGGGTGATAGGCGCGGCCCGCCATTGCCGGCACCGCATACGCCGGCCGGTCTGCGAATGTCTCCACCGCGCGTTGCAGTGATTGGTACAGGGTTCCGTATTTAGAGGCGTCCATAGCGGTCCAGGATTTTTTACTCAAGTCAATGATACAGACGACTCGGCAACGCGTTTTTTCGAGCGGCGCCCATGCGTTGCCGCGTCAGAATCCGAGCCGATGCGTTCCGGCATGCGCGAGGTGAGTGTTTCCGAAGCCTGTGAAATGTGATCACGGGCAAGTCGTTCCGCCTGGTTCGCGTCACCTGCGATCACCGCATTCAATATGGCTTCGTGCTGATCCCAAATCTCAGCCGGCGTTTCTCCGTGCAACAGCACTTCCCCCATCACGCGGCGCAGGTAGCTCCAATGCGGCAAGCTCGTTTCGGCGATCAGCGGGTTCTGCGACAGGCCGTACAAGAAGAAATGAAAATCCATGTCGGCGCTGATCATCTTCGCAATCGAGCCGCTGGCAACGGCTTCGCGACCACGCACGATGAGCGCCGGCCCGTCTTTCGCAGCGATCTGTTGGCCGCGCTCCGCCGCTTTGCCGCTGGCAAGGCCGTCAAGCACGCCACGTACTTCATAGAGGTTGCGTACGAACTCAGCCTCCAACGGCGCAACCATTAGTCCACGCCCGGGCGCATCGCGCAAAATGCCGTGGTTGCGCAACAGCAACAGCGCCTGCTGAACCGGCTGGCGCGACACGCCCAACTTGGTAGCAAGCTCCTCCTGAATCAGGCGCGCGTCACGGCCGAACGTTCCAGACGATACCTCCGAGAGTATCGCCTCGTAGACTTGGTCAACCAAACTCGGTTGTGGTTGCAGCCGACGCATGGTGTTTCCGCTTTCGCGTTATTCGAGGCCACGAATATTACGTATTCTGAATTCAGAATGCAATGCTAGATTTGTAGAGTCATTCTGATTGCGCAAAAAAAAGCTCAACATCAATAGCTTACGAAATGCTCGCGCAAAGCGGGTAGACCAAGTTAGCAAGGATTTACGACATCAAACCGCCTCCGCGCTGCCCCGCAGCGCAGCCAGATACCGCATCCCGGCAATCGCACGGCTGCCATACCAGGAGGTCATTTCCGCATCGATCAGCGACACCACACAACGGGCTGCGCCACCAGCGATCGCCTCGACCCCGGCAACGTCGCGCGGTCTGAACGCATATGGCTCAGTCGACAGCAACACCCGGTCAACCCTTTCGAGCACTGACGTCAATTCAACCTCCGGGTAGCGTGCGTCGCCTTCGACCTCGATCTGCTCCCAGCCAACCGCGGCGAGCGTGCGCGCAATATAGGTGTCGCGCGAGATCGTCATCCACGGCTTCTTCCAGATGACATACAAGACGCGCTCGCATGGCAGCCCACGGGTGACTGCGAGCGCCTCGTTGTACGCCGCTTCGAATTGCGCCGTGAGTTCACCTGCCTCACGTTGGCGATCGAAAATCGCACCCAGCAAACGATACAGCGCGATATTGTCGAGCGGGCCCATCGGATGAGTCACAATCACATTCGGCACGAACGCCGCGGCCGCCTCGACCCGCTCACGCGGATTCTCGTCGACGTTGACGATCAGGTGGGTGGGTTCAAGTGCACGTAGCTCATCCAGATCAAAGTCTTTGGTGCCACCAACTTTGGCAACACGCTTCACTTTCGATTTGGGGTGGAAACAAAAACCGGTGCGGCCGACTACTTCGTCGTCGAGTCCGAGATCGAACAGCAATTCGGTGATGCTGGGAACCACACTGACGATACGCGCGTTGATGCTGACTGGCTGGTGACGCGTACCAACCGCATCGACTGTGTCAGCGCAACCGGATGTCTCCTGTTCCATTACCGTTTTCACCCATGCATCTGAAATGACCGCATCAGCGCTTCGCCGAATCAGTACCTTTTGCTGGCAGCGGCGCGGTTGGTAACGGAACCGGACTTTCTTTCAGTGTCCGCAGCACGAATGTGGACTTGCTGTGCTGAATGCCCGGAATGCGATACAGGCTTTCGCGAAGCAGGCGCTCGTAGTCACGAGTATCTTTTACCGCAATGCGAATGTAGTAGTCGTAGTCGCCCGATACGAGATATGCCTCGAGCACTTCGGGGATTTGTTCGAGCTGCTTGCCAAACTCGAACAAGGTCTCGTCCGAATGGCTATCCAGCGTGACCTGCACGATCACTGTTTCGGTAAAACCAATCGCACCGGGATCGATGCGCACCGTATATCCTTGAATAACGCCTTCGGCTTCCATTTTCTTGATCCGGTTCCAGCACGGCGTTGTCGACAAGCCGA
>JBFKXV010000423.1:0-2912 GCA_041637935.1 Burkholderiales bacterium
ATCACTGGCCACAAAACGTCAAGTATTTTGCAAAGCGCGTCTATGTCGAATTGTCGACAGCAAACAACTCAATACTGTGCGAATGTTGACAACAACAATCAATGTCAATCGCGAACATTTACGCACCGCTTTGTTCAATAGGTGAGAAACCCGAGCGCGTCGGTTGCACCTGTTGCGGCACAACTGCTACACCGCCGCATCAACATTTGGCACCTATACGGCACGTCCCAACGCGCCTGTGACCATCCGGTCCATGCCCCGCGTGCTTCAACAGGATGTGTTGTCCAAACCTATTGAAGCCGACGCTACGCCATTCTTCGAGCGGCCCGGCGTTCGTATAAGGTTTATTGGGTCCACACGCAACTACGACCACTGCCTGGTCGCGTGAATCGGCAGGCAATACGACAGCACGTGTAGAAATGAAGCGGCGCGTTCGCGCCGCAAGCAAGCAAACGAGAGAAAACTAAAGGGGTGGTGCGCTCGGTTCCCATCGAACCGTTGAGGCCCGCCTCCCTTGGCAGTTATGGGTTTACCGAGCGCAGTGGATATTTCGCAAGTGCCATACCATTGTGAGTGCGCGGTTAATGGCGACGTAATTTCGACAACACTGAATCATTGACGGTCAATGAGTTGGCAAACAAACTTGAGTGGCGTGCCGACAACTCGACGATACTTCCTGGTAGATGTTCACAAAACATCGGTCACAATGCGATCCCGCCGACGACAAGTCCGACACTTGGCACAACAAAGTGTCGACCTTCCGACATCTATGTTGAAGAAGCATTCCAGGTCACTCTACCCAAATAAGTTCCGGCACCTGCCCAAGCATTCCACAGACAATCGCGTTCTGTTCCCAGTGGCGCGCCAGTTCAATCGCTGCCTCCCGTTTAATACCGAGTATTAGTACGCTGTCTTCGGTTTGCCAGCCGGGACGGGACGGCAGACCGACGCCATCCATAGTGCGCCAACCGGCCTCCTCGAGTGAGGATTTCAGCTCGGCGTTACGAGCCGCGTTGTCGCCATCCGACAGTGCCCGTGAATGCGGGTTGCTCGCCGTCACAAACGCCCATTGGCGCGCGCCATGTAACTCGAGTAATTCGTCGAGCGCGGGATTCGCCTCGCCGACACGGATATCGATTGGCTGCGGTTCCCGCCTGACACGGTAGATGGTGTCGAGATAAGCCTGTCGCAGCGCCTTGTCTGCAGTCATGCTGGCAGCTTCCACCGCAAACAGTCAGGCATGCAAACCAGTGCTTCGATCAGGCGACCAGGGTCGGCCAAGCGACATAGCCAAGGTAGCGCTCGGGACCGATCAGCACCACGGCGTCTTGTCGTAATTGCCGCGCTGTCGGTGTGCGGCCACGGCGAAGATATGTCTGCAATGCCGCGACCGGATCATCACTGGGCCGGCCGTTAATCGAGCGCCCGCTGAAACGAATGCGTTTGCCTATGTAGTTTGCCTCGACTTCGGCACGGCCGAATTTCGCGCTGCCAAAGTCGCGCATGCTCATCCAGCGGTGCGGAAACGCGGCCTCGGCGTGGAGTGCGAAAAACAAACACACGTCAAACTGCACCACTCCGCTGCTACCGTTACAGAAGTGCACAGCGCTGCGACCGGTCAGCGCCGTACACAGCAAACGCCGCCGGTAGAGCAATCGCCAATCGGCACGACGCGCAAAAAAATCCTCACGTTCTTCTTCGGCGATGCGCCCCAGTCGCCGCAAGTCGGCTCTGGTAATTTGTTCGAAGGACGCACTACGTGCCACTTTACGCTCTCACAAGACCGCCACCGCAGCGCTTTGGCTAGCACCCGCGTCGCACATCAGTTGACCCGGAAACGCTGCAGCGTTTCCGGCACCAGTTCAATACCCAGCCCCGGGGCCTCCGGAATTCGCACCATGCCATCGGCAAGAGACATTGGTTGCGTGACCAATTCGTTGCGGAACGGATGTGACGAACGGTCATACTCGAGAATCGGTGCTCGCGCGTACAACGAATGATGGGTGATAGGCAAGGCGGCAATGACCTGCAGCGATGCGGCCTGCGCCACTGCCGATCCCCACACGTGCGGGTTGATTTCGATGCCGTGCGCCTGGCCCAGTACAGCAATGTGCCGCACCGCGCTGATGCCGCCGCAAGAACCAATGTCTGGTTGCGCGACATCGACTGCCCGGCGGCTCAGCAATTCACCAAAGCCATAGACAGTGTGTTCGTTCTCGCCACCGGCAATCGGTGTGCGCAGCTTGCTGCGAAGTTCGATGTAACCGTCAATGTCTTCGGGTACCACCGGTTCCTCGTACCAGCGCATGTCGTACTCGTCGAGCACGCGTCCCAGCCGCAGCGCCTCGGCACGGCCATAGGCATGATTGGTATCGACCATCAACGTTACGCCTTTGCCTTCCACGGCGCGGCCCACGGCGCGCATGACCTCGATGTCGTCATCAACGCCGAAACCAAGCTTGACTTTCATTGCCCTGAACCCGGCATCGAAGTGCTGCACGGCCTCGTCGGCGAGACGCTGCGCCTCGCCTTGGCCTTCGACTCGATAAAAACCGGTGGCATAGGGCTGCACCGTAGTACGGAATGCGCCGCCCAGCAATTTGAAAATTGGCACGCCGTAGTGCTTGCCGGCAATGTCCCACAACGCGATATCAATGGCGCTGATTGCAGCCGCCAGCGACCCCTTGCGGCCGAAGTCGCGGGTGCGGTGATACATGCGATGCCACAGTACTTCGATGTCCAACGGGTCTGCGCCGAGTAACAATGGCTGCAAGGCATGCTCTATTGCCGCGGCCGATATCTCCGGCGCTTCGAGCCCCTGAGCGAAGGCTTCTCCCCAGCCGACCGGTCCAGCATCAGTCGTCACCTCAACCAGTGTGGCCGAGCGCGTCGTCACCCAGCCCTGCGAGAAC
>JBFKXV010000424.1:0-2907 GCA_041637935.1 Burkholderiales bacterium
ATGGGCGCCAGGGCCATACCAGCGACAGCGCCGATAAAGGTGATGATTTTTCGCCGAGTGGCTTGCATATTCCGGCTTAAACGCCAACAGTTATTACAAGGTGTACAGGTAATCGACAATCAGCTCGATTTCGTCATCGCTGAGAATCTTGTGTCTTCCGAACGGTGGCATGATGGTTTGCGGATTGCGCTTCGCCGCGTCCCAGATCTGGCTATACAACGCCTGCCGGTCGCCGAATCGGGCGCGCATGCCAATTAGTGGCGGCGCAATATTGGCCTTGGTGATGGCTTGCGGATCGGTTGGCGCAGCATGGCAGGCGAGGCAGTTGCCTTTGTCGAAATTGTGCGCCAGCCGGCGCCCCTCTTCGACGCGGCCGTTGTTGACCGGCGTATCAGCCGCCAGAACAGGACCTTGCAGCGACAACGCGGCAATGGCAATCACAAATGAACCGGGCTTCATAGCTGGTAATGACCTCGTAACGCCGTGCGGGTTCATTTCCGGGAGACGTCATCTGCCAACCATTCACCGGATTTTCCGCCGCTTTTTTCCAGCAGCCTAATATTGTTGATACGCATGCCCCGGTCAACCGCCTTGCACATGTCGTACACGGTCAGTAAGGCGACACCAACCGCAGTGAGCGCCTCCATCTCGACACCGGTACGCCCGATGGTTTCGGCTCGCACCGTGCAGTGGACCATGGAGTTAACCTTGTCGGTGTCGAACTCGACGCTGATCCTGGTGAGCGGCAGAGGATGACACAGTGGAATCAACTCGGAGGTGCGTTTGGAACCCTGAATCGCCGCGATCCGGGCAACGCCGAGCACATCGCCTTTCTTGGCGCTGCCCTCGAGGATGCTCGCGAGCGTCCCGGGCTGCATGTGCACTGAGCCGCTGGCAACGGCGACGCGATGCGTTTCGGACTTGGCGCCGACGTCCACCATATGGGCCTTGCCGTGGGTGTCGAAATGAGTCAGTTTGTTCAACGAAGCGCTCGAAAATGTTGCCGTGCGATGCTCGAACTTCGAGAGTCTTTCGATATCATAGCACTGTGAAACTACAGGTCTTTTTACTCATCCTTGGGCTTTCGCTGCTTGCCGGGTCGTTGGCGGCGCAGGAACTGCCCGATCTGGGCGATGCCTCGCAGTCTACCCTGTCGCCGGCGCAGGAACAGATGTTCGGCAGGGCGATCATGAGCCAGATTCGTGCGAGCCCCGGCTACCTGGACGATCCCGAAATCAACGACTACCTCAGCCAGGTCGGTTTCCGCTTGGTTGCCAACTCCCCCGACCCGTCAGGACACTTCGAATTCTTCGCGGTCAAGGACAAGTCGATTAATGCCTTCGCCCTTCCGGGGGGCTACATTGGCGTGCACAGCGGTCTATTGCAGACCGCCCAAAGTGAATCGGAATTTATCGGGGTGATGGGGCACGAAATCGCGCACGTCACGCAACGGCACCTGGCGCGGATGATGGCGGCACAAAAGAAAACCGGGATCGCCTCGCTGGCGGCCATCGCCGTTGCCATCGTTGCAGCCCGCTCCAACGCGCAACTGTCGCAAGGCGCCATCGCCGCGGCCGTGGCAGCGCCGTTGCAGTCGCGATTGAACTACAGCCGCGAAAACGAACGTGAAGCGGACCGAATCGGGTTGCAAATCGTTGCCAAGTCGGACTATGACGTCCACGCAGTTCCGGTTTTCTTCGAGCGCTTGCAGCGCGCATCGCAGATATATGAAGGCGGGGCACCGTCTTATTTGCGGACCCACCCGCTCACCTTTGAGCGTATCGCTGACATCCAGAATCGTGTCAGTGAGATGCCGTATCGCCAGCTCCCGGACAGTCTCGCCTTCCACATGGTCAGGGCACGTCTGACTGCGTTGGATGGGTCGCCATCCGATGCGGCGCTGATTTTCAGCGAGCGTATCAAGCAGAAGAAGTATGCCAACGAACTCGCCGCCCGCTATGGCTACGTCGTGGCGCTGCTGCGCCAGGATGATCTCAAGGCGGATGACATCGCGACCGCCAGAGGGCAAATCGAAATGCTCCTGGAGAAGGCGCCAGATGACCCGATGATTCTGGCCCTGCACGCGCAGTTCGAAATGCGTTCCGGGCAAACGCAGACCGGGCTGTCGATTTATCACCGGGCGCTCAGGCTGTATCCGACGCGAAGAGCGCTGATGTACGGCTATTCGGCTGCTTTGATCAATTCGGGGCAAGCGCTGCAGGCGGTCGAGTTTCTCGACCGTCGTCTTGACCGGGTCGCTCCCGACCCGCGTTTGTACGAATTGAAAGCCACCGCGCACGCCATGCTGGACCAGCAACTGCGCCAGCACCGGGCTCGGGCAGAGGCACTGGTGTTGAAGGGCAATCTGACAGCGGCCATCGAGCAGTTACGCATCGCCCAGGCCAGTAAGGACGGCGATTTCTACGAGCGCTCCGGCGTGGACGCCCGGCTGCGGGAGCTGATGGCGATCGACGCAGAACTACGGCGCGACAACTGATTGGCTACTACACGGTCCACCGGCGCACAATTTACCGGCATCGGATCTACCGGCACCAGTTTTACCGGCACAAAGAGTGCTTTCCGGTAACTGTGAACCGCTCTTCTCGATGGGCCGTATTTCCAATCTTTCCCGGGCAGGCTGCCGGCCGGTCGTCAAATGCAGAAAATCGGTAAGTATGAGGTGGTCCGCGAACTCGGCAAGGGCGCGACCAGCGTCGTGTATCTGGCACGCGATCCTTTCGCCAATCGCGAAGTAGCGATCAAGTTCGTGCAGGCCGCGGCTCTGCAGGACAAAGAGGTCGGCAAACGTTTCCAGAAACTGTTCCTGACCGAGGCGTCGCTGGCGGGCAAGCTGTCTCACCCGCACATAGCGGAGATATATGACGCGGCCTCGGAAGAGGCAGGCAG
>JBFKXV010000425.1:0-2897 GCA_041637935.1 Burkholderiales bacterium
GAAGGAAGACGTTTGACAGCCTGTTAAGGCATTCATCGAACAAAGCGACTACGCAGCGCTTTCCCTCGACAATCCTGCATCACGAATAGCGCTTCAGACAATTGTGCAGGATGTTTGCCATCGTCTCGCCATATGGCTCAACTGCCCAGCGTGAACTAACAATGCGATGCAATCACTGACATTCGTTTTGCTGTCCACTGTGGCCGAGCGCGCGTTAGCACCGCTGGTTCGTCGTTGAATTTGAAGTCCGGGTCAGCTCGACTTGAAACCTGCCTCACGATGTGAACCGTCGCAAAACGGCTTGTTTTTGGACTGACCGCAGCGGCACAGATTGGCCTGTTTGCCGTGCCACGCCGAGCCGTCCTGACCGACAACACTGGCCTCGCCGAAACAATTGATCGGCCCATCCTGTCGCAACGTCAAGCGCAGGTTCGCGCCCGGCGTGCCAGTTTCGGGTTTCTTGATGACGTAGTCCGCCGACACCATCGCGGCGTCGGTGAATCCAGCCTTGTTGTGGGTGCCATCACAGAAAGGTTTATTCGACGACAAGCCGCAGCGGCACAGCCACATTTTTGCGTCCTTCTTGATCGATGTCCCGTCGGCAGCGAAGACTTCGACATTTCCTTCGACCATCAGCGGACCGTTGACCTGCGGTTGAATGGTGTTTGTCATTTCGTACCCCCTCGTTCGTAATCTTCGATCCGCACGCCGGACTGACTAGTGGGCGACCCAGCCTCCATCTATCGAAATCGACGCACCGGTAATCGACGCGGCGGCGTCACTTGCCAGAAACACGGCGAGCGCGGCAACCTCTTCGATCTTCACGAATTGCTTCGTTGGCTGCCGTTCAAGTATGACTTTCCTGATCACCTCGTCTCGCGGTAAGTCGTGAGCTCGTGCTTGTGCGTCGATCTGCTTTTCGACCAGCGGCGTTTTCACCCAACCGGGACAGATTGCGTTACAGGTAATGCCCTGCTGCGCCGTTTCCAGTGCCACCGTCTTGGTCAGGCCGACGATGCCGTGCTTGGCTGCTATGTAGGCGGACTTGAACGGCGATGCAACCAGTCCGTGTGCAGAGGCAATGTTGATGATACGACCCCAGCCGCTCGCTTTCATCAGGGGCACCGCTGCGCGCGTTGTATGAAACGCCGCCGTCAGGTTGATGGCGATGATCTGATCCCATTTTTCCGGCGGAAATTCGTCGACCGGCGCGACATACTGGACGCCGGCGTTGTTGACCAATACATCAACGCCGCCAACGTCGCGCTGCGCCTGCGCAATCATTTCAGTGATTTCCGAGGGGCGGGTCATGTCAGCAGGCGAGTAAAGCGCTTTGACCCCGTATTCGGATTCGATGGCGCTGCGCGCTTTCTCGACGTCGCCAGCGTCGCCAAGTCCATTGAGCATGATGTTGGCCCCCTGCGCGGCGAACGCCCGCGCCATACCGAGCCCGATTCCCGAGGTGGAACCGGTGATAACGACCGACTTGTCTTTCAGCATTTGCCGTTTCCAAATTGATTGTGTTCGCGTGGCAGTCTATCAGCTTGCTGATGCCAAATGCGTTTGCACGCGCTCCGGGACCGATTCGCCATTGCTTGCCTGATGCTTCCTCAACGTCAAGCGACGCTAGACGCATACAGTGCCAACCGTATCTCTCACTAGCGGGGCATACTCTCTGCTTGCGATACCGGTCGATCGACGTGTTCTTCAGGGGGGGAGAACCATGGGCGCCATCAAACAAATGTTGCGGCTTTGGCTGGTTTTCGTTGCGCTGCTGGCCTTTGCGCCGGCCACATTCTCACGGCCGGTTCCGGATTCAGCCATCGTAAGCGATCGCGTAATATCACGTATCGACGCCGGCGATTCTGTCCTCCCGGTATTTTCACCGGATGGAAAGCAGCTTGCCTATGTCAGAACCATTGTCCGGCGCCAAACCGAACTCACCGAAGTGTACGTGCGTGACTTATCCTCCGGTGCCGACTGGCTGTTACTCGACGCAGACACTTCCCGCAAGTTCGCTGTTTATAAGGCATACGTCTACCAGCTCGAATGGGTTTCCAATGACAAACTTGTGGCCTCGATATCGGATGGCGATGTCGGCACAACGCTGGTGGAGTTCGACGTCGCCGCGCGGCGCATCATCAACCAACGCCCGGATGAAGACCTGGAAGCTGCATGGTATGCCGAGATCGAAAACCGCATGCGTGCAGTGGCAAAACTACCTGACTGGAACAAACCGGTTGTACAGAACGCTTTCGAGAACAGCGTCGAATTACAGGACGGCAGTTTTCTGATTCAGCCGCAGTATGCCGGCGTGGCACCGGATGTGTTCCACATCACACCGCACGGCCGGCTTACTCAACTGACGCGTCTCGACAAAAACGCACACAACGCGCTTTGCGGCGGGTTGCTGGTGGGCGATTCACTGCTGTTTCTGCTCGCCGATTCACGCACCGGAAACTCAAGAAAAGCGAACTTGCTGCGCTATCGCGACGGGCGCATCGAAAAGCTCGCTTCGGTTGACACGCTCACCGAGCCCGAGCTCGTACCGCTTCATGTCCGGCAAACGCGCGCCCTGTTCTTTGTGTCGACGGGATACCCTTATCAGCGCAGCCCCGGTGTGCTTTACGAGTACGCATCCGGACAACTGCGAAGATGGCCGCCGCCGAACGTCCTGCACAGGGTTACAGCGGATGCCAGCGGGCGCAAGCTGTCGCTGGTGATGTGGGAGAACGACCGGCGGATTATCGAAGTACGCGAAATCGGAACCGGCAACCGCGGGGAATGAACCAGCCTGCGCGACAGTGCCCAAAAAACTTCCTGTCACGTTGATTCGTCGTGCAAACACATGGGATGCGCTACCGCCTTCGTGAAATATGCGGGCTAGCCTGTTCACA
>JBFKXV010000426.1:0-2891 GCA_041637935.1 Burkholderiales bacterium
AAGCAAATCTCCATCAGGAAGCTCAACTATGTAATGGCGGCCGTGGGCAGCGGTTACCAGACCAGTGTCTGCTCGCTGTTGCGAACTTTGCGTTGTCATGGCGTCAGCGCATATGCCGCGGCGGCACCGTTGCAACAGCCACTGAAAAGAAAGGCGTCATCCATTCAGTGCGCATGGTAAGGCATTGAGCCAGTTTGGGGGCCAATGGCAGCGTATGGATCCAACCCGTGATCTTCACGGCGGCTGGTGGTACGTGTAAGTTCGCGTGGTTCATGTTCACGTAGAATGGCTGTCGGAAAACGCAAGCCAGCCGAGTCTGGAAACGCCCGCGGCAAGAGTGCTCGACGCCCGCATTTCAGGATCGGGCGGCAACGCGTCACGTGCTTTGCGTCTGAGCTTTGATGAAGCTATCCCCCGTGAATAAACCTCAATTAGTCGATGTTTGCAGAAATTTCCGCTTTGTTTGATCGCCTTGGTTTGAACTTTCAGTCGGTCTTGATTTTGGGCGTCGCGGCCTTGCTCGGGCTGTTGCTCGCAATAGTGATTGAATTCCTGCTGAGCCGCATCGCCGCGTTCGAAAGAGGGCGCCTTGCGGGCGCCATCGCGGAGCGCTGCGCTGCGCCGCTGCGTGTACTGTTTCCGGTCCTGGGCATGTCTATCGCATTGTCCAGTTCCGATGCTGCAGCGCTGCTCGCGGCACCGTTGTCGCGCGTTCTTACCGTGCTGGGTATCGGGCTCGGCGGATGGCTTGCAACCCGCGGCGTGCGTGGCTTTGTTACCTATTTTGTTACCAAGTACAGCATCGACCATACCGATAATCTGGAAGCGCGTCAGTTGCAAACGCAAATCCGCGTGCTCGGTCGCGTGCTGATCTTTCTGATTGTGATTGCGACGCTCGCCGCTGCATTGATGGCGATTCCCAGCATACGTCACATCGGCGTCAGCCTGTTTGCGTCCGCCGGTATCGCCGGCCTTGCCGTGGGGTTGGCGGCTCGCCCGGCTCTGGGTAACCTCATCGCAGGCGTACAGATCGCGATCACGC
This sequence comes from Burkholderiales bacterium, assembly GCA_041637935.1. Lineage (GTDB taxonomy): Bacteria > Pseudomonadota > Gammaproteobacteria > Burkholderiales > Eutrophovitaceae > SG8-40. The sequence goes on from JBFKXV010000426.1 coordinate 1,043, forward strand.
AGCCGATCCGCCTCGATGACGTCGTCGTGGTGGAAGGTGAATGGGGCTGGATAGAAGAAATTCACCTCACTTTCGTCGTGGTTCGCATCTGGGACTTGCGTCGCCTGGTATTGCCGATTTCATATTTCATCGAAAAGCCGTTTCAGAACTGGACGCGAAAGACCGCCGATATACTTGGTTCAGTCTTCCTGCATATGGATTACGGTGTGCCGGTCGACGACATTCGAACCGAGTTTGGCCGGCTGCTCGAGGCGTCAAAGTATTGGGACGGCAAGGTTAAAGCAGTCCATGTAACCGACTGCAGCGACAAGGCGATGCAGATTCGTTTGTTGATGAGCGCTGCCAGCTCGCCTGACGCGTGGGAGCTGCGCTGTGAAGTGCGTGAGCGCATGATCGATTACCTGCAGCGTCACTACCCTGAATCGTTACCGCGGATTCGTCTCGAGCGGATTGATGAAGTCGGTCCCGGTGTCGAAAGACATAATCCCGCAAGTACTGGTTGACGCGTGCTGCAGCTGGTTTACTGAGACGTGACGCGGCCAGCGTATTGCTCGACGCGCAACTCAATGCGATCGTTGTTCGGCTCATCTGTAGCAATGCGATCAGTTACATAATTACGCTATATAAGAAAACGCGAGGTCAACAATGCCGACTTACACCGTCCTTGCTCCAGCGGGCCAGTTGTCGAGCGAGCAGAAAAGCGATATTGCCGATAGGGTCACCCGGGCTCACAACGAGGTCACAGGCGCCGCTTCGTTTTTTGCCCAGGTGGTATTCGTCGATGTCGCGCACGGAAACTGGTTCATTGGCGGAAGGCCGCTGGAGTCGAAGCAAATATACATTCACGGCTACATTCGTGGCGGACGTCCCGCCGAAATGAAACGCGAGCTGGTTCTGAGTCTCCGCGATGCGCTGGCTGCAGGTGCCGAGGTCCCGCGCAGTCGGGTGTGGTGTTACATCGTTGATCTGCCGCCGGCGCACATGGTGGAATATGGTCACGTGCTTCCTCAACCGGGCGAGGAATCCGCTTGGTTGACGGGATTGCCGCCCGAGGATCGTGCACTGATGGAGTCAGTTGGCCGTGGCTAAGGATTAGATTCGAAAACGAATGTGATGACGGCTTTCAAGTCGCAGACCAGGGTAATCGTCCCCCTGTGGATAAAAGTAGTCTATACGGTTTTTGTGGCAGTGCTGGTGCCGAGCTACTGGATTCAGTATGGTCCACAGAATTTTCTCTGGGGTTCGGATCTCGCTCTTTTTGGAACCCTGCTGGCGGTGTGGCTGGAGAGCCGGTTGCTGGTCAGCATGATGGCGATTGCGGCGCTGATTCCCGAGTTACTTTGGACTGTTGACTATGTTGGCCGGTTGATTGCCGGAGTTGAAGCCGTGCCTGGACTCGGTACGCGATACATGTTCAGCTCCGAGATTCCGTTATTCGTTCGAGCACTTTCTCTGTTTCACATTGCGCTGCCGCCTTTACTCGTGTGGCTATTGGCTAAGTTCGGCTATGAGCGACGTGCCTTTTTCTACCAAACGGTGCTGGCGTGCTTGGTCTTGCTGATCACATATGTAGTGACTGAGCCGTCGAAGAACATTAACTGGATTTACGGCTTTGGGCGTGAGCCTCAGATATGGATGCCGGAGCGACTGTACCTGGTTGTGCTGATGATCTGCTTCCCGCTGTTTTTTTACCTGCCAGCACATCTGGTGCTCAGCAAAATATTCGGGCGATCTGCAACCAAAGCCTCCGCCTAGTGCGAACGAGGATAGCGTCGTAGTATCGGCCGCTCACTTCGTTCGCTTAACCTGCTGCGCAGGTTAGCCTTCACTGAAATGATTCCATCTGCTC
>JBFKXV010000427.1:0-2887 GCA_041637935.1 Burkholderiales bacterium
CACAATCATCTATATCACCATTGCGAACGGGCTGATCTGGATTTTGACACTACCGCTGATCTGCCTGATCTCGAGAACGTATTCGGACAGGACCGGGCGGCCGAGGCGATCCGTTTCGGACTGGCCGTTGAAAGACCTGGCTACAACCTGTTTGTCCTTGGCGATCATGGTGGCGGTCGGCACTGGCTCGTCAACCGGCTGCTCGGTGAAGCCGCTGCCGACGCGCCCGTGCCAGACGACTGGGTGTATGTCTACAATTTCGATGAGCCACGCATTCCCAACGCAATGCGCCTGCCGGCCGGGCGCGGCGCGGCACTGCGCAACGACATGCAGAAGCTGGTGTCGGAACTCGCGCCGGCGATTTCCGCAGCGTTCGAAAGCGACCAGTACCGGCAACAGGTCGACGCCATACACCAAGAGCTAAAGAAGCAACAGGAATCAGCGCTTCAAGAACTGGGGGATGACGCCGCAAAAAACGGCATCGCCTTGCTACGTACGCCTCAGGGATTCACTTTTGCGCCGATTAAAGAGGGCGAACCAATCAGCCCGGACGACTTCTCCAGACTGCCGAAACGGGAACAAACGCGGGTTACAAACAAAATTGCTGAACTCAGTGAACGATTGAAAGACATCATGCAGCAAGCGCCACGTTGGCACCGGGAAGCCATGGCGCAGGTCAACGAAATCAGCCGCGAAACCCTGGGCCTGGCCGTCGGACCTCTGGTCGAGGAACTCGAGGAGCGTTACGCCGATCTGCCGGAGGTGATCGAGTATCTGAACGCAGTGCTGAAAGACATCATCGAATCGGGTCAACAGCTGCACGAGCAACCGCGCCAGGAGAGCGACGCCGAGACGTTGAGCATGGTGGGACAGATATCCCTGCAGCGATACCTGGTGAATCTGCTCGTTGACAACTCGCGGCTTGAGGGCGCGCCTGTGATCTACGAAGATAACCCGACTCACCATTATCTTGTCGGGCGGGTCGACCAGATCGCACAGATGGGGACGCTGGTAACCAACTTTCTGCTCGTCAAGGCGGGTTCACTACACCGGGCAAACGGCGGCTATTTGATACTGGACGCAGCCAAGGTGCTGACCCAACCGTACGCGTGGGAGGGGTTGAAGCGGGCACTTCGGGCGCACGAAATACAGATCGAGTCACTTGGCCAGGTGTACGGTCTGATCAACACCCTGTCGCTCGAACCCGAGCCGATACCGATCAAACTCAAGGTCGTGTTGGTAGGCGAACGCCTGCTCTATTACCTGCTGAGCGCGCACGATCCGGACTTTCAGGAGTTGTTCAAAGTCGAGGCGGATTTCGAAAATGACGTCGAGAGAAACGAAGGAAACACGCGTCTGTACGCACAGTTGATCGCGACACTCGGGCGGGTAAACAAAATCATTCCACTCGAGCGTGAAGCGGTTGCCCGCGTCATCGAACATGCTTCGCGTCTTGCTGATGATTCAGGAAAACTCACCACACATGTGCGTAAGATCACCGATCTATTGCGTGAATCGGAACATTTCGCACACCGTGGTCATCGCGAGGTGATTTCTCGTGCTGACGTCGAGGAAGCGTTGCGCGCGCAGGTCTATCGTACCGATCGCGTAAAACGCAAAACTCAGCAGGCAATTCTCGAAGATGTACTGCTAATTGATACCAAAGGCACGCGTAGTGGCCAAATCAATGGCCTCGCTGCCGCCACGCTCGGAGACGCCACTTTTGCGCACCCGGTGCGGATTACGGCGACTGTTCGGCTCGGCGAAGGTGATGTGATCGATATCGAGCGCGAAGTCGAACTAGGCGGCGCCATTCACTCCAAAGGCGTGATGATACTGAGCTCGTTTCTTGGCGCGCGCTATTCGCGCGGTATGCCGCTCTCGCTCAATGCCAGCCTTGTGTTCGAGCAATCGTACGGCCCGGTGGAAGGCGACAGCGCCTCGTTGGCTGAACTGTGCGCTCTCTTGTCGGTACTCGCCGATGCGCCAATCATGCAGTCGTTGGCGGTTACCGGGTCAGTCAACCAGCACGGACAGGTGCAGGCGATCGGCGCCGTCAATGAGAAGATCGAAGGGTTCTTTGACATTTGCAATGCGCGCGGCCTGACCGGCGAGCAGGGCGTGTTGATTCCGCGCGCCAACGTTCGCCACTTGATGCTGCGCGAAGACGTGGTTGCGGCAGCCAAGGCTGGCAAGTTCCACATCTATCCCATATCACAAGTCGACGAAGCAATTGAACTGCTCACCGGGGTACCAGCCGGCGCCCCGGACGAAGCGGGCACTATTCCGGCAGGCACCATTAACCATCTGGTAGCCACGCAAATTGCCGACATGACTGCGCAACGAAAATCATTCAATCGGCCCGCGGCCGGGAATCAGGAGGAGAGCTGATCGTGCGTTGCACACCGATCGCCTGCGGTGACACCAGGCCGCTGAGCTCAGACGAAATTTAGCAAAGCCGCTCTATTCGTCAGCGGGTTTTTCGCTCAGCGTCTTCTCGCCGGTAAACATCGCCGATATGACGTTACCGCCCTCCTTGAGTTCAGTGATAACGGCGCCAGCGATGTGAATGACGATCATCACAACGATGGCGTAAAAACTATAGTAGTGAGTCGTGATGAACGGCTTTCGGAAGGCCCGCATTTCCTCCCAGGCGGTTTCGTCATACATCTGTGGCGAGTAGGCCTGCAAACTGGCGGGATCGATCCCCGGCGCCGCCACCCACGCCGCGATCCAGGAACCCAGTGGCGGATAAAAAATGTCCGTCCCCGCCAGTACCAGGCCGGACACCACCTGAATCAACAGCAGAACGAACAGCAGCGTGATACTGATACGGGCGAGCGGATTGTGACCAAGATACTGTCGCGGGCGGCCGCTGAACAGACTG
>JBFKXV010000428.1:0-2878 GCA_041637935.1 Burkholderiales bacterium
AGCCGTATCGACCAATCCTTATTTTGTCTTCTATCTGGTGGCGCAGGAGACAGGCGAGCTTGGTTTCTCGTTTGTTGACGATCGGGGTGGTACGGTGATCGAGACCGCACAACTCACGGTTGACTGAAGTATGTTTGCCTCGCAGGGTGAACAATCGGCTTGGTACTACTCGCACCCGTGACATCCTTACAAGATGGCAGCAAGGTCTGCCTGCGATCGCAATGTTGGCTCATCCAGATTTCTCAACCGGGTCGACGAGGAGCGCAGTCCAATGCAAACGCTCGTATATGAGATTGAAATAGTTGCCCTGGCAGCTACCGTCTGGAGCATCCTGACCGGGCCGGAAACGTATAAGCGGTGGGTGAAGGCGTTTTCTCCGAACTCCTACATGGATGGCGAATGGGAGCAGGGCAGTACCGTGCGATTTCTGGATCCTGATATGGGTGGAACCAAAGCGATTCTTGAAATCGTTGATCCACCGAGCCGGATCCTGGCGAGGCACATCGCGCTGATCAGTAAGGACGGTGGTGAATCGACGGCAGGGCCAATGGCCGACAATTGGCTTGGCACGACCGAAGACTACGCGCTGACACAGCATGATGGCTTGACGAATCTCAAGGTTTATATCAAGACACATGAGGAGTTTGCAGACATGTTCAATCGTGCCTGGCCCGTGGCGCTGGCTGAAATCTGCAACTTGAGCGAGAAGAAACAGGGCCCGGCTGTCGATAGGTGAAGTTCGGCGGTCCGTCTCGCCCGGCCCCCGCAATCACTCAGTTTTTTGTGGCCATGCGGACGCGTCGATGGTTTCCTGATAGGCGTGCCAGGTCGCATGGCCAATCAAAGGCAGCGTAATCGCAAACCCGATGAATCCGGTGATCATGCCTGCGGCAACTGCTGCAACGATGATAAGTGCCCAAACGACCATAGCGGCCTTGTTGCGCAGCACGGCGTTGAAGCTGGTGACTACGGCCGTCACCATGTCAGTTCTGCGATCGACAATCATTGGCAAGGAAAAGGCGCTGATGCAAAACACGATCGTCGCAAACAAGGATCCAACAACGGTCCCGATCAGCAGGAATGTGGCCAGGTCGATGATGCTGGGACTACCGACTGCCGGAAAGAATACGTGGATCATCGACGCCGCCCTGGCCCACACCAGAAAAATGATTGTCAAGATGACGGCGAAAATCATTTGGTCGCCGAGGTGGCGCAAACTCCGCCGCAATGTGTCTGTCAGCCCTGGTGTTTTACCTCGTTGCAATTGCAGGCTGATCTCGTAAAAAGCCATTGCCAGGATGGGACCGAGAAAGATGAATCCCGTTAGTAATGCGATGAGTACCGCCAGATTTCCAAAAGTCATGGCGAGGTAAGCAATGAGATAACTGCACAGCACCAGAATTACACCGAAACTGGCGCTGATGCGTGGCGCGCGCGATAGATCTTGCCACCCGAGCTTGACCCATCTTATCGGCGCGCCGATTTCGAGCTCCTTGCAGGGTGCGGCAAAAGGAAGCTCCTCAGGACGCTTGTCCTCGTGCCTCGCGTTTGTCGATTCGGTCATTAGCCTCCCGTAGCGTCTGAATCCAATTGTGACAATTCCACCGGGTCAATAGCATACCGCGGGCGATCGCCATTGCAGTCTCGACCAGGCGGGCCGTGCCTGTTCTGGCCGGCCCGATGCAGTCGGATGGCTGCCGTTAAATACGAATCATTCAGGATTGACGCAGCGACTGCTTTTGAATGCGGTCACAAGTTGGTCGATTATGCTAATTGCATGATCGGTTGGCAGCAAACAAGGGACGGCGACCAGTTAGCTCGCCGCCCCTGGTTGTGCAACGCGGGCGAAGTCTTCGCTCGTGCCTGGCGTGTGGCGATTGACGGGCTGCTGCGACGACCGGCGCGCGAGCGATCATCGCTTCCGCGGGATCAGCACTCAGGCCGAGGCCGCGGCGCTGCCGGCGTGCTCTTTTCTGCCGCCCGGGCCGCTGCGCTCAAACCATCGCCTGAGCCAGTAATCGAGGCTGAAGTAACGCCCCCCTCCAGTGAACAGCAGCGATATCAGCATGATGAAATAGGTGGCGGCGAATTCGATGCCGTCATTGAGAATCGTGATTGAGCCGCGTTCGGTGAGCCAGCGGTAATTGCCGTGCTCCTTGAGCAATTCGATCGCTTTGGCCTTGCGCGGTGCCGCTTCCATGACGCGTTCATTGGCGAGCCAGCTCGACGAATCGGAAAGGGCGAGCCAGCCGTTGTCCCAGTGCACCGTGAGCGCCGCGACCAACATAGTAATTGCAAGCGGGATCGCTACGAGGCGTGTCGCCAGGCCGACAACGAGAGCAATTCCGCCGAAGAACTCGGCACAGGCCGCCAGTGCGGTCATCAAATACGGAAATGGCATACCGAGGCCCCAGTCGGGATTGCCAAACCATTGCGCCGTCGATTCGAAATTGGCGAGCTTCATCCAGCCAGCCTGGATCATGATCGGCGCCAAATAAAGGCGTAATAACAGTGGGCCGATGCCCTCGAATGGCGTGAGACTGGAAGTGAAGCGGCCGTACAGATTGCGGGTGCTTACCAGTAGCGATGACATGGATTCACCTTTTTGGGTTCTCGGGGCAGTGGTGATGATACGGTAGATGACACCGTAATGGATTCGGATATCCATGACACTGTGGCGACGAGTGCGAGGGGTTTCGGGTAAAGCGAAGATCACACAAACAACTGAACGTATGCCGTTTCGGGATCCACAGTGACGCGGCGCAGCATCAATTTGTTATGAAGCTTTAGCCGTTATCAAGTGCGTACGGTCATGAATTGCCTGCCGTTAATAATTGCGTCGAAAGAAATGGTGCTGTGAGTGCGGCGTTGATGCCGC
>JBFKXV010000429.1:0-2877 GCA_041637935.1 Burkholderiales bacterium
CACTATGACACCACACTCATTGATACGATTATTCAGGCCCGACCCCAACGTCCTGCAGTGCGGTCACGCTCCAGTCCCTTTTCGTGGATTTCCTAGCAACCCTTGCATGGAGTCTCGTCATACTCTAACCACGTTTCCCCGTTTCTGGATCGGGATGAATATTGTCGACCCAGTGCACCTGTTCCGGCTTTTCGACAACGGGGATATCGAGATTGACCACCACCGGTTCCTGACCGCTGCGGCATAGCACGCAGGAGAGTTCTTCATCCTCCGAGGCGTTGATTTCCTGGTGCGGCACATAGGGTGGCACATGGATGAAATCGCCGGGACCGGCTTCGGCGACGAACTCGAGTTGCTCGCCCCAGCGCATGCGCGCCTTGCCTTTGACGACGTAGATTACGCTCTCGACCGGTCCGTGGTGATGGGCGCCGGTCTTGGCATTGGGATGGATGACCACGGTGCCGGCCCACAGCTTCTCGGCTCCGCAGCGGGCGTAAGTGATGGCCGCCGCGCGATTCATCCCCGGCGTTTGCGGCGTGTTCGTATCCAGATCAGTGCTTTTGACGACCCGTACGCCGTCATATTTCCATTTTTCCTTTGTTCCGGCCACGGCGTTCTCCTCTTCTATCTCAGGCGATCTCTTATGTCTTATGTCATATATAAGAGTGATAGCAACAGCACTGTCGGTACGATGATATTGAAAAGCGAAAGCGCGTAGTAGGCGCGAGGCCCGCCGATCTGCGCGGTTGCATGGAAAAATGCGGTCACGCCTGAAATCGCAACAACAATCCCACCGAGACCGTACAACATGGCAAACATGAAAACCCGGCTATCGCGCTCAAACGGCGTTACTTTCCACAACTGCCATATCAGGTAGGCCGCCAAAACCGCGTTGATCCCCAGCGGCAGGTAATACGCAAGAGTGCGTTGAACCGGTAGTTTCATGTGCGCTTGGTCTTCACTGCGCGCCGCAAAATCCGCGCAACATGCAAGGCGTTGCGGCCAGTGCCGTGCTGAATCTGGTGGCGGCAACTGGTTCCGTCCGCAATAATCAATGCGTCATCCGGTGCCTTGTTCACCGCCGGTAACAAAGATGCCTGCGCCATTTTCATGCTGACCTCGTAATGCTCCTTTTCGTAGCCGAAGCTGCCGGCCATGCCGCAACAGCCCGATTCGATGGTTTCGACCTGCAATTCCGGCACCAGCTCCAGCACCTGGCGCGTGGCACCCATCAGGTCAAACGCCTTCTGATGGCAATGGCCGTGCAAATAAGCCTTCTTTTGCGGCAGGCTCGAGAATGCCAAGTCGAAGCTGCCTGCATTGACCTCGTTGGCGATGAACTCTTCGAACAAGAAGCTGTGTTTTGCCAGCTGCTCGGCGTCAGCGCCAAGACCCATCACCAGATATTCGTCACCCAGTGTCAACAGGCACGAGGGCTCCAGTCCGACGACGGGGCAGCCACGTTCGAGATATCGCCGCAGCGCTGAAATGGTCCGCTCGGCCTCAAAGCGCGCCTGATCGACCAGGCCACAAGCAAGGAATGTCCGGCCACAACAAAGTGGTCGCTTACCATCGTCTGAACCAACTAAATGTACAGCGTAGCCAGCCGCCTCGAGGACAAATACCGCGGCATTCAGGTTTTCCGGCTCGAACCAGCGATTGAAGGTGTCAGCCAGCAATACCACCTCGCGGGCAGTGTCGTTTGCCGGTGGCGCGGGACGCACCAGCGAGCGCGTCGACCAGCGCGGCAGGCTGCGATAGCGGCTGAAGCCAAGTGCTTTCTCGAGCATTGCCGGTGCAAAAGACAAGCCGTTCAAAAAATTAACCGCCGAAGCAAAACGCGACACACGCGGCGCGTAACGCGGCAGCCAGGCAATGGCGCGTTGCCGCAGTGACAGTCCATGACGCTGCGTGTAATGGTGCAGGAATTCGGTTTTCATGCGCGCCATGTCGACGCCGGTCGGGCATTCGCGCTTGCAACCCTTGCAACCGACGCACAAGGCCATGGTTTGATATAGTTCTTTCGAGGTAAACGCGTCGGCACTGAGCTGTCCGGATAGCGCCAGCCGCAGTGTATTGGCACGCCCGCGCGTCAAATGCTGTTCGTCGAGCGTGGCGCGATACGACGGGCACATGGTCCCTGCGTCGAATTTACGGCAATGGCCGTTGTTATTGCACATCTCGACCGCCGGGCCCAATCCTCCCCATTCCGACCAGTCCAGAGCAGTCTCGAACGGCGCGACCTGATAGCCGGGCTTGTAACGGAACAGGGTGCGATCGTCCATTCGCGTCGGCTGCACGATTTTGCCGGGATTCATCACGCCGTCGGGATCGAAGATTCGCTTGATTTCGCCAAGCGCATTGGTCAATCGCGAACCGATGATCGGCTCGATCCACTCGGATCGCACCAGTCCGTCGCCGTGCTCGCCTGAAAAAGCGGCGCCCTTGTATTCCCTGACCATGGCGCAGGCTTCCTCGGCAATGGCGCGCATTTTTTCCGCGCCGTCGCGACGCATGTCGAGAATCGGGCGCACATGCAGCGTACCCACCGAGGCATGCGCATACCAGGTGCCGCGGGTTCCATGTTTTTCGAAAACATCGTTTAGCCGGTGTGTGTACTCGGCGAGATGTTCCAGCGGCACGGCGCAGTCCTCGACGAACGACACTGGTTTGCCGTCGCCTTTCATCGACATCATGATGTTCAGCCCGGCCTTGCGCACTTCCCATACTGCCTTCTGCAAAGCCGCATCGGTGATTTCGACCACGTCGTGTCCAAGGCCTGCCATCAATTCGACCAGCTGTTTCAGCTTGCCAAGCTGTTCGTCGCGATTTTCACCGGCAAACTCCACTAACAGAATCGCATCCGGTTCGTCCCGG
>JBFKXV010000430.1:0-2876 GCA_041637935.1 Burkholderiales bacterium
ATCTGGGTTCGCGAGAGCTGCTGCTGGTTGAGGCGATACAGGAAATAGCCCTGATCCTTGCTGCTGTCCTGTGCTTTCAGCAGCTCGAAGCCGCCGTTGGTTTGCCGTACTTGCGCGTAATGGCCGGTGGCAATGGTCTCGGCTCCAAGATCGATGGCGTGGTCGAGAAAGGCGCGAAACTTGATCTCTGCGTTGCACAGCACATCCGGATTGGGCGTACGGCCAGCTTGATATTCACTCAGGAAGTTGCTGAACACACGATCCTTGTACTCGGCGGAGAAGTTGACCGTCTCGATGTCGATACCGATGATGTCGGCAACTGATACCGCGTCGATCAAATCCAGGCGCGAGTTGCAATACTCATCGTCATCGTCGTCTTCCCAGTTCTTCATGAACAGGCCGATGACCTCGAAGCCTTGCTCCTTTAACAGCCAGGCGGCAACCGATGAGTCGACACCACCGGATAATCCAATAACGACTTTTTTTTTGGCCATCAATCGTGTTCAGCAGTTGACCCCTGACGTCTCAGGGCTTGCTGTCATGATCGGTTCTCCGCGATCGAGCGGGCAGGTGGTGATCTGCGCAATCAATCAGAGCGTCAATGGCGTAACGTTTTCCGGACAGGTAATCCTCCACGCAGCGAACCACCAGCGGACTGCGGTGGCGAGAAACGCTTTCGAGCACTTCTTGCCGGCTCATCCACAGCGCGCGAACGATGCCGGCATCGAGCGGCCTTTCCGAATGATGTTGCCCAAGTTGTCCTGCGAACGCAAAGCGCAAGTATGTCAGGTCGCTGCCCGGCTTGGCCCAGCGATAGATACCGGTGATTTGCTCGGGTAAAAAGTCAAAGGCGGTCTCTTCGAGTACTTCACGCTGAACGGCGGCAGCGATTGACTCGCGCGGCTCAAGATGTCCGGCTGGCTGATTCAAACGCAGCCCGTGACGCGTCTCTTCCTCAACCAGTAGAAAGCGTCCGTCTCGTTCGACGACGGCCGCAACCGTCACGTTCGGTTTCCATACCATGCGCAGAGAGGCCCCGCGTTGCGGCCCGGTTTCCTCCAGTATTCATCGTGCCGTCATGCGGCCGCTGCGGTTCCCTCGCGTGATTGCACTTCGTTGGACACCACGTAATCGTAAGCGGGCAACGTCAGAAACTCGACAAAATCATCGGCCAGCGTCAGTTGCTCGAACATTTTGGCAGCCTGTTCGTATTCGCCGGCGGCATACCCGGCGCCGAGCATTTCGCGCACCTTGGCGAGTTCTTCCGGGACCATTTGACTGAACATTTCCTTGGTGACTTTACGCCCGTCATCGAGCACGCCGAGCGGACTGCGGATCCACAGCCATATTTGCGCACGCGAGATCTCGGCGGTGGCCGCGTCCTCCATCAAATTGAAAATCGGTACGCAGCCAGTGCCGGCGAGCCATGCGCCCATGTATTGGATACCGATGTTGATGTTCATCCGAAGACCATTCTCGGTGATCGGACCCTGCGGCTTGAAATCGAGCAAATCGGCCGCGCTGACATTGACGTCCGGACGTTGTTTGGCGATCTGGTTCGGTGTCGTCATGACCGCGTCGAACGCTTGCTGTGCCACGCCAACCAAACCAGGATGGGCGACCCAGGTACCGTCGTGCCCGTCATTGGCTTCGCGTTCCTTGTCAGCACGCACTTTTGCGATTGCCGCGTCATTGGCTTGCGGATCGTTCTTGATTGGAATCTGCGCCGCCATGCCACCCATGGCAAACGCGCCGCGCTTGTGACAGGTCTTGATCAACAACAGCGAATAGGCGCGCATGAACGGACTGGTCATGGTAACCAGGTTGCGATCGGCCAGCATGAAGCCTTGCTGATTTCGGAATTTCTTGATGCAGCTGAAAATGTAGTCCCAGCGGCCGCAGTTCAGTCCCGCCGAGTGCTCGCGCAATTCGTAGAGAATTTCATCCATCTCGAAAGCGGCAAGAATCGTCTCGATCAACACCGTTGCCTTGACGGTACCTTGCGGCACGCCGAGTTCATTCTGCGAGAATACGAACACGTCGTTCCACAGCCGTGCCTCCAGATGAGACTCCATCTTCGGCAGATAAAGATAAATGCCGGACTTGCGTGCGATGCGCTCTTTGGCGTTGTGGAAGAAATAAAGACCAAAATCGAACAGTGAGCCCGACATCGGCTGGCCGTCCACAGTGACGTGCTTCTCGGTGAGATGCCAGCCGCGTGGACGCACCAGCAGCGTGGCGATATTGTCGCCGAGCGAGTATTGCTTGCCCTGCGGGCTGGTGAAGCTGATCGTCTGGCGGACCGCATCACGCATATTCAGCTGGCCGGCGACCTGATTGTCCCAGTTGGGCGTGTTCGAATCCTCAAAGTCAGCCATGTACATCTTGGCACCCGAATTCAGCGCATTGATGACCATTTTGCGGTCGGTCGGGCCAGTGATTTCAGTGCGGCGGTCCTGCAGGTCGTTTGGAACCGCGGCCACGGTCCAGTCGGCTTCGCGGATCGGCTTGGTCTCTGGCAGGAAGTCGGGCAGTTTCCCGGCGTTGAGTTCTTTCTGGCGCAGCGCGCGTCGTTCAATCAACTCGACACGGCGCGCGTCGAACTTGCGATGCAGTTTGGCCAGGAACTCGAGCGCCTCGGGCGTCAGTATGTCGGCGTACTCGGGCCTGAACGCGCCAGTGATGTTCATTCCTGCAGGTGGGGCAAATTGTCGAGTCATGTCTCCTCCAGCTCAGTTTTTAGTTGAGGAACGCAAGCAAGCGTCTTCCACGATGTGAAAAGCAGTTTTACACAATGACGCAAGTATAACGCCGCAGCCGGGTGGTGACCCGGTCTGCGGCGTTGTGAGGGAACAACAATCGGTAGCTGAGAGATC
>JBFKXV010000431.1:0-2867 GCA_041637935.1 Burkholderiales bacterium
GCGCAGCGACGATCATGTGGGTGTGCGCCGGGCGGTACGGATGCCGGCCCAGTTCCAGCATCATCTGCCCGACCGGCCCATCGATGGGGATCGGGTAACTCACCGGTTTGACCGTCCAGAATGCGTAGCGACCTTGCGCATCGGTGGTAATGCGCCCGCGCGCCCGCAATTCGCCATCGGGCCGTTGCACGTCATACTGCCCGGCGCCGTCAGTTGACCAGACGTCGAGCGTTGCACCGCCGATCGGTGTGCCATCAGACGACATGACTATCCCGGAGAAATAAACCGGCTCGCCTTCGACCCCTTCGGCAATGTTGGCGCCCAATGGCATGTCCGGCGCACCCCGAACATAGAACGGACCCAGCACGGTCGACTCGGTCGCACCGTCGGGTTTGTGATGATTGACCGCATCGACCAGCATCGACACGCCAAGCGTGTCGGACAGCAATATGAACTCCTGGCGTTTATCGTCGCACTTCTGTCCGGTTGCGGTGAGGAACTCGATGCCGGCCCGCCATTCTGCTTCGGTCAACTGTGTTTCGCGAACAAAGGCATGCAAGTGCCTGACGAGACTGGTCATCACTTGTCTGAATCGCGCACTGGAGGCAGCCTCGATTTTCTCGACTACTGCGTCTGTCAGATTCGCTTGCGTGCTGTCGGGCATTCCCGGCCCCCTTTCGGATCAGACTCGTTCGATCAACGCCGCGATACCCTGCCCCACGCCGATACACATCGTTGTCAAGGCATATCGTCCTTTGCGTTCCCGCAGCTCGTGGGCCGCAGTGGCTACCAATCGCGCGCCACTCATGCCGAGCGGATGGCCAAGCGCGATCGCGCCGCCATTCGGATTGACCCGCTCGTCATCGTCCTGCAAACCAAGCTCGCGCAGCACTGCCAGTCCTTGTGCCGCGAATGCCTCGTTGAGCTCGATGACATCGATATCGTCGAGCTTGACACCGGTTCGGGCAAGCAGTTTCTGACTCGCCGGCAGCGGCCCGACACCCATGATACGCGGCGCACATCCGGCGGTTGCGACACCAATTACGCGCGCCATCGGGTTCAGGTCATATTTCTTTGCCGTCTCTTCGTCGGCAATGATCAGTGCGCACGCACCGTCGTTGACGCCCGAGGCGTTGCCCGGCGTCACGCTGCCGTCCTCCCGCACCACGCCCCTGAGTCTGGCAAGCGCCTCGATGGAGGTCGCGCGCGGGTGTTCGTCGCGTTCAACAATGACAGGATCGGCTTTGCGCTGCGGCACATGAACCGGCACGATCTCCCTGGCGAGACGGCCGTTTTCCTGTGCGGCCGCTGCTTTTTGTTGCGAACGCAGTGCGAATGCGTCCTGGTCGGCACGAGAGACATGGTAATCGTCCGCGACGTTCTCGGCTGTCTCCGGCATTGAGTCAGTGCCGTAGAGCCGTTGCATCACCGGATTGACGAAGCGCCAGCCGATGGTCGTGTCATAAACAGTGTTGGTGCGCGAGAACGCCGCGGTTGCTTTCGGCATCACGAACGGTGCGCGCGACATGCTCTCGACACCACCGGCAATCATCAGCTGTGCTTCACCGGCCTTGATGGCGCGTGCGGCGATCCCTACCGCGTCCATGCCAGATCCGCACAGCCGGTTCACCGTAGCGCCGGGAACCGATTCCGGCAAGCCGGCGAGCAGCAGCGCCATGCGGGCCACGTTGCGGTTGTCTTCGCCCGCCTGGTTGGCGCAACCGTAAATGACATCGTCCAGCGCATCCCAGTCAACCGATTCATGGCGTTGCTTCAGCGCCGTAATTGGAATCGCTGCCAGATCGTCGGTACGCACCGATGACAACGCACCGCCATAACGTCCGATCGGTGTGCGCAGCGCAGCGCAAATGAAAGCTTCAGGCATGATTATCCCCAGATTCGTTGCGTGTCATGCTTGTGCGTGACATCCCGGTCAGATCAATACCCCGCTATGTTACCGCGAGCGGGTGAATCGGCGGCGCAATACCCGCACACCAACCTTCCCGACTTTGCCGTCGCTCGCCTCGCGCACCACCAGCTCCACCGGGCCGAGCAGCGCGCGATCCCCAACCACGCAGCTTTGATGAAAGTGTTTCTCGAGAAATTCGGCCAATGTCAGCTCTTTGGCCAGCGGTGGCAAACTGGCGCCATATACGTCGGCCACTTCTTGCATGCGCGCGTCGCCGTTGAGCGTGAAGCTGCCAAAGTACTCGGCTTGCTCATGTTCTTCGGCTTCATCCAGCGGTACCAGCAACTGATCGACCAGATGCGCATGCTCCGGCGGAGTTATGACGTAGAGCAGATCATTCTCGTCAACAGCAAAGTGCGCCAGCGCCTCGATTGCCTTGCCCTCGCGAAACGCAGCCACCACACGCACGTCTTCCGGCAGCATCAATTTACCAACATTGTGCCCGACCGCGGGACTGTCAGACGCGATGCGGTAGCCAACGATCATCAAATCGGGTTGGCCAGGTACTTCCAGGCTTTCCGAATAATAAGGCGCGTGCTCGCGTGGCAACCTCAATTGCAATTTCTCGGCAAGCGGCGCAACCGTCCAGCCCTGAATCAGCAACGACG
Source organism: Burkholderiales bacterium (assembly GCA_041637935.1). GTDB lineage: Bacteria > Pseudomonadota > Gammaproteobacteria > Burkholderiales > Eutrophovitaceae > SG8-40. The sequence continues at coordinate 2,578 of JBFKXV010000431.1, forward strand.
CGAGTACCACGAAGAAGGCAATGTTGAAATACAATTGACCGTCATCGACACCACCGAGCATTGGAAACAACGCCAATACGATCGGCACCGCACCACGCAATCCGACCCATCCAATAAAGACCTGTTCGCGCCACGGGAAGTAAAACGGCAACAGACTGATCCACACTGCCAACGGCCGCGCAACGAACATCAACACGCCTGCCACCAGCAAGCCGACATGCCAGGTGGCGAACAACGCACTCGGCGTGACCAGCAGCCCGAGCATCAGGAACAGGGTGATCTGCGACAGC
>JBFKXV010000432.1:0-2842 GCA_041637935.1 Burkholderiales bacterium
GAGGGGTCACCACCGGCGTACAGTTTCGAACCGGTGAGCATTTCATAGAGCACCGTGCCGAGCGAAAAAATGTCCGAGCGGTGGTCGGTCGGACGGCCGGACACTTGCTCGGGTGACATGTAACGAGGTGTTCCAAGCATGACGCCGGTTTGCGTTTTCAAGTCCGACTGGCGCATTCGGGCGATACCAAAGTCCATCAGTTTGACCCGGTCTTTTTCGATAATCATGATGTTCGGTGGTTTGATATCGCGGTGAACAACACCGCGGTCGTGTGCAAACGCCAGCGCGTCGGCTACCTGTGCTGCGATGTCCAGAGTCTCGGCGACACTGAATCTCTGTTGTTCGGCGCGTGCGGCAAGGTCAACTCCTTCAAGTAATTCCATTGCCATGTAGACCATTTCGCCTTCGCGACCGACGTCATAGATGGTAACGATTCCGGGATGAGCGAGGCGTCCCGCGGCGCGCGCCTCCTGGTTGAAGCGCGCCTCGTACTCTTTGCGGTCCTCCTCGTCGACCGGGATGAAGATTGTTTTGATTGCCAGCGGGCGATCCAGCACCGGATCTTCGGCTTTGTAGACGATTCCCATTGCACCGCGACCCAATTCGTCGAGAACCCGATAACGCCCCAGTTGAGTAACTGGCTTGTTTGTCATCGGTTCATTTCGGTCGGTCGAGCAATTCGCGGAAACGCTGTCTGAAACTGGCATGTCTTGTACTCAGGGTCTGGTCTTGCTGCTGGACCCTGATCGCGACGGCAGTGCCGACCAGGCCAGCAATTAGAACACCGCCGAAAGCAAACAACAGTGTCCGCCGCGCGGTTCCGGCTCTGCGGTGCGGGGTGAACAATTCGTGACTGCGTACATGCGAATCGGTGTAGATACCGACTTTCTTTAATTTGCGCGCACGCAATGCATTGGCATCAGCGAGTGCCTCGGCGAAAGATTTTGACGTCGTGACCTGCTGTGGTCCGCCAAAGTCGGCAATCGAAGCGGCCACACTGATTGCGTCACCGATCAAACCGGGGTGGCCTGCGTCGTCAGCCATCAACTGAATCGGCCCGTGATTGATGCCGATCGAAAGGGCGATACCTATTTCTGAGAGGCATTTGCAGCGTTCGGCGATATCGAGTGCGGCCTCCGGATTGCGCAACACTGCGATCGCCATGCCGTCCGGCGCATCGAGTGGAATTCTGTAGTGTGCCGGTAATCCCTGCAACGATACCGCGACTGCTGACTCGAGCTGAGAGCGCAAGCGAGACTGTTCGGTGACCGGCCGCCTTGTATAGTCGGCGATCCTGATGAACACCACGCTGGCAAGGGACGGTAGCGAATCAGTGTCTTCCACGGCAGAGTGCGAAGGGGGCAGTGCAGGGGCCCTAGGTAGCCAAAAATGTACCCCCATACTGGCAAACAACGTGCCCACTTGGTCTTTCGGACACTTGATCTGAGCGTGTGGCGGCCGTCGTATCAGGTCTTTTGCCGGCAGCTTTCCCGGGCCATGGCGCGGCAGCAGGATCAAGCCCGACGGGGGTCATCATGACCGGCCGTGATTTGGCGCGAAGTGCTCGCGAAGACCTTGGTTTTTCAGGCTGCTGATCGTTTGAGGGGGGCGCCTCCTGCGATTCAAGCGCCGGCGGGCCCTTGGCGGCGGTGGCACCGTGCCTTGGAAAATGGTTTTTCGGGGGCACGCAGATTGTCTGTGACGTACGCGCGCTATGATGCTGGCGTAAACATCAAGCGCAATCGTGTAACGTGCCTGTTTCGAATATATCGGCAAACGAGGAGGGTGGCGAGCGTGAGACTTGCAGAAAAAGTAGCTTTGATTACCGGTGCGGCGTCAGGCATGGGCGAAAGCGCCGCAAAGCTGTTCGCGCGGGAGGGTGCGAAAGTAGTAATCGCTGACATACTTGCTGACGAAGGCGAGCATGTCGCTTCGAAAATTGCCGCGGATGGTGGCGAAGCGCAGTTCATGACACTCGATGTAACTGATGAGGCGCAATGGCAGGCAGTGGTAGGCGCGACCGTAGCGGATTACGGCAAGCTGGATATCCTCATCAACAACGCCGGCTTGAGCGGTGCAGTCACCGATCGCATGGATTTGGCGTATTTCGACAAGCTGATAGCAGTAAATGCGCGTGGCAACTTTCTGGGCATGAAGTTTGTGATCCCGGTGATGCAGAAAGCGGGTGGCGGATCAATTGTCAACATGTCTTCGATCTCCGGAATCATTGGCCAGGAGTTTGTTCACATGGGATACAACGGTGCCAAGGGCGCCATCCGGATGATGACCAAATCGGCAGCGGTGCAATATGGCAAGGATGGCATTCGCGTCAATTCGGTTCATCCCGGGCTGATGCCGCCGATGCGCAGTTCCGTCGCGTCGGCAGATCCCAAGCTTCGAGACAAAGTCATCGAAACAATTCCCATGCGGCGCGCTGGGCGCGTTGAGGAGGCGGCGTACGCGCTGCTGTTTCTGGCGTCCGATGAAGCGTCGTATATCACTGGCGCCGAGCTGGCGGTAGATGGTGGATTCGTGGCGGCTTAGCAGTTTGTTGAAAAAGCTACTGCTGCAATAAGTCGCAATCGAACGATTGCGGCGTCGCGTGCTTGCTTACTCCTCGCAGCGTTAATGACGAATATGTGGCTCCGGCGTAACATGGGCTACGCCCATGTGAGCCTTCGCCGCAACAAAGGTGTTGTGGCTACGACATAATATGGGCTTTGCCCATATGAGTCTTCGCCGCAACTCGCTACGCTCGTTGTCTCGTTGTACGCAGGGTTCGATCAATACAGGCGGCTCCTTGCACTCGAACCGCTCGCTACGCTTTTTTTCAACAAACTGC
>JBFKXV010000433.1:0-2840 GCA_041637935.1 Burkholderiales bacterium
CCCGGCGTCCGGCATCAAAATGGTGAACTCGTCGCCACCGACGCGAGCGACCGTGTCGCCCTCACGCGTGCAGCGCTTGATGCGTTCCGCGGCCGATTTGAGGATTTCATCGCCAATATCGTGGCCGAGTGAATCATTGATCATCTTGAAACGGTCGACGTCAAAGTGCAACAGTGCGATGCGCTCGCGAGAACGTTTGGCATACGCGACGGCCTGGCTAACGCGGTCATACATCAGCGTACGATTCGGCAAGCCCGTCAGAATGTCGTAGTTAGCAAGATACTGGGCGCGTTCCTCGGCGTGTTTTCGCTCAGTGACGTCACGCGAGGTCAGCACCACGCCCTCCACGCCAGGATGCTCAAGCAGGTTGTTGCCGACCGTCTCTAACCAGATCCATGAACCGTCTGCACGACGGTAACGCAGTTCAATGAACACGGGGCTGCTGCCAGTGGCCAATGTTTCGAACGCTTCGCGCGCGCGGTCCGCATCACCGGGATGGACAGCCTGGAAAGGCGTTTTGCCGATCAGCGATCCCGTCGGGTATCCAAGAATGCGTGACGCCGCCGGCGACTCATAGATAGTCTTTCCTTCGCCATCATGGATGGTAATAATGTCGAATGAACTTTGTACGAGCGCACGGAAGCGTTCCTCCCGCTCTTGTATCTCGCCATCGACCTGCAACAGGGTGGCGACGCTTTTTAGAAAGCCTGGCTTCACTTGCTCCGCACTGCCAATGAGGTATCGGCATTACCACCGGCAGCGCCGGCGCTCCCTGTCCCGACATCAGGGAGGTTTCTTGTCGTAGTGCGCCGCCCGATTCTATAACCGGACTGTTCAGACGAGCAAACGATTTGTATGACAAAACCGATGGTTACGCGCACATCGTGTTATTTATGCGACATTCGTGCCATCCACGCCTTGCGGACCCACAAGATTCCAGGCGACCGGTAAATGTTGCTGATGCCACACCGGCGAAGAGCGTCCGGATGAACAGACCGATAGCTGCCCTTATTCGCCGGACACCCTGCCCTCTGGCGGCAGGCGGTCGAAGCCGGTCAGAGGCGACTGGCGCAGCGGCGCTCGAACTCCGTCTTTACGAGCAATTTTTCTTCGGAACTTAATATGCGCATGGTGGCCTATCCGATAGAATCACCCGGGTACGCCCAGCGTCGCCAATCCCCGACAAGATAACTACAAAGACGGTCATCCGATGAGGAGAGTTTCAGTTTTTCTGTGCGCGCTGGTACGAGCAGCCGCAGTTGCCGCGCCGCTACTTTTTTCAACACCGACCCTGGCGCGCGAGTTCGACTGCCTGATCGAGGCGCGGCAATCAGTCGAAGTTCGCAGTTCCGTTGAAGCGGTCATTGAAAAGATTCATGTCAAGCGCGGTGACTTTGTTCGCAAAGGTCAGGTGTTGGTTTCCCTTGAGTCAGGAGCGGAGAAAGCGGGCCTGGAACTCGCGCGCTCACGCGCGACCATGCAGGGCGAAATCAATGCTGCGCAGGCACGCCTGCAGTTAGCAAGAAGGAAGTGGGAGCAAGCGCAGGAGCTGTACGAACAAAAATTTGTCTCGGCAACGGCGCGCGATGAAGCAGTCGCGGAATACAAACTCGCGACCGAGCAGCTGCGCCAGGCGAGAGAGAACAAGGTGCTGGCGGAGCTGGAAGTCAAACGCACTTCGGAAATTCTGGCGTTACGCACCATTCGCAGTCCACTCTCCGGCGTAGTGGTGGAGACGGTGTTATCGCCCGGGGAATTCGCCACGAGTAATCTGAAAGACCCGATTCTGCGACTGGTTGAGATCAATCCACTCAATGTCGAGGTGATATTGCCGGTGAGCCAGTTCGGCCGCATCAAACCCGGCAGCACTGCCGTTGTGCTGCCTGAGGCGCCAATCGGTGGCGAGTACCGCGCCACCGTGAAGATCGTTGACCGGGTCGTCGACGCAGCCAGCGGTACATTCGGCGTGCGCCTGGAACTGCCAAATCGCCGCGGAAATATTCCGCCGGGCGTTCGATGCAAAGTGAGGTTTTAATAGTGACACGACGAACACTACTCAAAGCCTTGCTGGCCGCATTTCTTCTGTGCACGTTGGCGTCAAATGCATCTGTCGCGCAGGCAGCGAAAGCACAGGTGAACTCCAAGGTCCCGGCTGGCAAGTGGAAAGCCGTGCGGCTGAAAAATCTCCCGGAAGGCGCCAGTCTGAGTGTACGTGTGGCGACGAACGGCAGCCTGGTGGTGATGCTGGTGCACGAATCGGAACTCAAGCGCTACCCATCGCCCATTAGCCCGGCTTTCCAGGGAACATTGGACAGAACGCTGTCGTTCAGTGTCGTCATTCCGGATTCCGGTGACTACTACATCATCTTTGATAATCGGCGCGGCGCCGATGAACGGCGCGTGCGCATCCTCATCCAGGCGAATGCACCCAAGAGCGGCAACAAGCCGTCCGTCAACAGCGAAGACAACAAGAAAAAGATATAAACGCTGCGCTTGGGCGAAGCCGCTGAGGTGTTAAGTGTGCGGGTTCAAGCGTCAGGAGTGAGGCGAACCGGGATCTGCCGGGCACCGGTCACTTGCCATCCTTCACAGTTCACTTGTCACGTCTAACTTGCCACTTGCTTACTCGCCTCGTCCAGAGAAGGCGAGCATGTTGCCCAGGTAATCGTCCATGTCGAGAAGGTCACGCCGCATCCGCGAGTTCGTGTGCTCCGCTTTCGACTGTGCGAGCAGGAACATGGTCCTACCGACCGATTGCGGCAATGCGCCGTAAGTCGACAAATGCTTCGCCGGCCGGCCAAGTTGCCTCGTTACCAGGTCATCTTCCACCGCAATAATCG
>JBFKXV010000434.1:0-2836 GCA_041637935.1 Burkholderiales bacterium
CGGTTTAAATCAAACCGGTGAAGACCGCAAGCCGCAAAACCATGTCACAAGACCTTCCGCCAGGCCTTGATCTCCGCCGCTGGTGACGAATATTACTTTGACTGCGTGCGAGAAACCGCGAATCGCGACATGCGGGTGGTTAACGAACAACGGTCTGTCGCGCAGCAAGCCTCCATGCTCACCCGCCAGCAAAAACAGATTGTCCAGTATCTCCCCGCTGGTTGCCATCCATGCCCCGATGTTGCCACTGCGAAACAACGCTTCGACGCTACTGAATTCCGTGTGTGGCCGCCGGCGACGGTAGCATTCAAGAAACGAAACACGGGCTCCGCGCGATTTCAGGATCGACTCCAGCGTATCACTGCCGCCCTGTCCCCTGACCACCAGCACCGACCATCCCGCCACCTGATTCAGCTGCGGCGAGTCGGTCAGCGCTGCGGCGCCGCCCGCGCCGCTCGGCGCGATAATCTCGCGCCATGCGTAGTTCTTCAACGCCGCCGCGGTGCTCGGCCCTACAGCGGCAACGCGAAATTGATCGACCGACCCATACTGATCGATTAGCAGTGGAACGCCACAGCGCACTGCTGTCGGACTGACAAAAACCAACAAATCAATGTCTGCCGGCCGGCTCGGCAGCGAGGTTCCAGCCACCGAGGTCAATGACTCGATTTCCAACCCCGGGAAAACAGTCGGCACACCTCCCAGCCGCCGGATGGCAGCGGCCAGTGGCTGCGCCTGCTCAGCCGGGCGAGTGACCAACACGCCAACGCCGGCTAGATCACGATCACTCACCCGGTCGTATCCAGTGAGGCAAGGATCTCTGCGGCGCCACGTTTTGTCAGCCGCTGCGCGAGCGCGCTGCCGATTTCCTCGGCGACCGAGTCAGAGTAGGGCAAGGTCAACTCTTCCTCAATCAGTCTGGTTCCGTCCGGCAATGCCACGAAGCCGCGCAACCGCATCTGCTCACCGATCAACTGCGCGTAGCCGCCGAGCGGCACGGTGCAGCTTCCGGAAAGCGCTCTTGATAGCGAGCGTTCGGCTTCGACACAACAGCGCGTCCGGGCATCATCGAGTGGTGCCAACAATTGGCAAAGATCTTTCCGGTCGTCGCGGCATTTGATACCCAAAGCGCCCTGGCCCACCGCTGGCAAACTCTCTTCCGGCTCCAACAGACAGGTAATCCGAAGCTGCAACCCGAGGCGGATCAGTCCTGCCGCGGCTAGTATGATTGCGGCAAATTCACCTTCATCAAGTTTACGCAAGCGCGTTTGGACATTACCGCGTAACGGTTTGACCTCGACAGCGGGATAACGCGCCTTGATCTGGCTTTGTCGGCGCAAGCTGGAGGTGCCGACAATGCTGCCCGGGGCCAGCGACTGCAAATTTTCAAAGTGGTTGGACACAAACGCGTCGCGCGGTTCTTCCCGGGCCAGGATCGCCGCAATGCGAAATCCACCCGGCAGGTGCATCGGAACATCCTTCATCGAATGTACCGCGATATCGGCTCGTCCATCTGCCAGTGCCTGCTCCAGCTCCTTGACGAACAATCCCTTTCCGCCAATTCGGGCAAGCGAACTTTCCAGACGGCGATCGCCTTCGGTGGTCAATCCGAGCAAGGACACCTGCAGGCCAGGGTAATGACGCAGTAGCAACGAGCTCACGCAACGCGCCTGCCACAGGGCAAGCGCGCTTTGACGGGTGGCTATGACAATGGGTTTGCGCGTGTTCGACAAAGTTACCGGTGTAAGCTGATAAGAGAAATCGGCGATCGCCTGCTGCCCAATTCACGTTCGCTGGCCGCGAATTGCTAGTCTAACCGGTTGCCGCTTGCCAACCGATACCACGGCCGGCACACCGCACAATGGCCCAACCGTGCCAAAACGCCGGCAAACACCGGCCGGTCACAGATCGCGCGCGCCGCGAAATCGCATACTCTCACGCTCGGCCTGCAAGGCAGCAAATTCAGCCTCGTCCATGAGCCACAATCCGCTGGTGGAAATGCGCTCGAAGTACTGCTCGACAAACCAGACCGGCCCATTGAGCTGCCACACGTAATAACGATTCTCGAACACGCCTCCCATACCGGCTTTGAGGCCTTCGCTGCCGCCGTCCGGGGTTCCATGCTGCTCGGTCAGTCGCCCGACAAGTTGTTCGAAATGCTCTTCTTTGAAAGCGAACACCGAGCGCACCAGCATCCCGTCGCGATAGAACAGCACGATCGCGATGACCGGTTGTTCCGCTATCCGGTCTGCCGGCCGGGCCTGAGCGCGGCACTCCACGCCACTTTCAACCGCGCGACAGTTGAACGAGCTCTTGTCCAGTTCAACGAGTCGGCTGCCGGCTGCAGGCACTTGTGGCAGTGTTGCCGCTGTTGCCGCTGTTGCCGCTGTTGCCGACCAGCATGCCAGCAGGGCAATCGCGGCTGCCAATCGATTCATGCAGTTTTCTTCCCCAGTTGCCTGATCACGGGCTGTTGACGGCGACTAACCGGAAGAGGTTCGTCGACACCACGTACGCGCACCACCCAACGCGCCTCCGCGCCTGGCTGTGATTCTTTTTCGAACGACTCAATGTACTCTTTCGCAACCAGACAGTTACGGTGGACGCGTACGAAGCGGTCGCGAAACTCCTCTTCGAGGCGTGACAAGGACTCCTCGAGCACCAGCTCGCGCTCCTCCGTGCGAATCGTAACGTACTTGAGTTCGGCGCGCAGGTAGACAATATCAGCCACCGGAACCAGTCGGACCTTGCCACGCTCGTTGACCGAAAGGTGCGTTCGTGCGCTGCCAGCAACCTCGTTCAATACGTCGAGCGAGATCCTCGTGATTGATCGTGC
>JBFKXV010000435.1:0-2835 GCA_041637935.1 Burkholderiales bacterium
CTGCACCGACGCGGAGTCGACGCTGAAGCTCGTTTGCATCGAGGGAAGTGCCACACCCACCACCGAACCTTCAATGAAGGCAAGGCTCGATCCGATAATCGATACGCCGAGCACCCATGGCCGGTCGCGCGTTGGGCAAGACACATGGCGTTGCGCATCAACGCACGCCGCATTATCGCAGGGATAGCGTGCACCGAAAGCAATGCTCATGAGATCAGCAACCTCGCACTTTCACAAACCGCATTATGCTTCGTCAGACAGTTACGCGGTTTTCGGAAATCGCACTGCCCATTTCAACGTCAGCCGAAAAATCGCGGCGCATAAACGACCAGCACACCGAGCGCCGCTCCGCTGATTGCGGTTAACGTTAGTGCCATTCCAAACACGCGGAAACGGTAATCTTCTTCGATACGCCCAACTCCATAAGCGTGCGATAGCCTGCCGACGATCAAAGCAATGCAAAGGGCATGTACGACGTGGATCATCCCGTTACCGGCTTCGTACATATATATAAGAAGCAGAGAGAGTGGCACGTACTCAGCAAAGTTGGCGTGCACCCGCATCGAGCGCAGCATTTGTAGATCATTGCTGTCACCGACTGCAATGTTGAGCCGGCGGCGCAATTGCAACGTACGCACGCTCAACGCGATAAAGATCAGCGCAAGGACCGCAGCATAGACAGGTGTGACGTACACAAAACCGTTCCCCTGGGCAAATCACAGCGAGCCCGCAATCTATAACACAGCAGGTTGACAAGCGCGTAGCGCAGTCATCGGCGGTTACTGACATCTCGCTTGTCGGCGGCAACGGATGGCAAGTGCGGCCTGCGCGAGCGAATGCCGTGGTGTAACACTGCTCAACGATGATGTACAGGTCTTGTCCAGACTCTGCGTTCCGCGATACGATCGGGTTGCGACACCCGAGCCGCACTAGAACTGCCACACCAGACCGCAGGACGAAAAACATGGCGACCAGAAAAAGCAACTCGACTGACCCCGGATACGCGATCGGCGTGGTATCGAGACTGACTGGTATTCACCCGGAAACGCTGCGCATGTGGGAACGCCGCTACGCGGTCGTTCAACCTGGTCGCTCCGAGGGCAGAAGCCGTCGCTATAGCGATGATGATGTGCGCCGCCTGTCGATGATCAAAACGCTGGTCGATGCGGGACACCAAATCAGCATCGTCGCGCCGCTGTCGATGACGCAGCTACAGCGCCGACTCGAGGCAACGTCACCGCACGCGTTCAGCACCGCCACCGAATCCGGCCCGTGCAGAATCATCCTCATCGGCAACGCATTGCGTGCCAGACTGGCCGCCGCCAAAGACGCTGCCCCCGGGCTCGTTGTAGTGGCCGCATTCGATGACGAGGAACAATTCAGAAACCGTGATGACTTACCCGAGCCCGATGCGCTTGTCGTTGAGTACGCGACCGTGCAAACCGAAACCGTCGGCGATCTGCGCAGGCTGTTGGCACTATGTGGTGCACGCAAAGCGGTCATTACCTATCGTTTTGGCGCGCGTCAGGCGCTGAATGGCCTCGAATCTGCCGGTATCACCTGTCTGCGCGCACCAGCCAGCGCGGCTGAAATCCGCAGTGCGTGTATTGGCTCGCGCGCCGAGTTCGGCGCCACGCCATTGCCATCAACGGCCGCTCGGGGAACGGCGGTGCCACCACGGCAATTCACGGCGCAGCAACTCGCCCGCATTTCGGTTAAAACTCCGGCGATCGCCTGCGAATGTCCGCATCACCTGGCAGACCTCATCAGTAGCCTGACGGCTTTCGAAACCTACAGCCTGGAGTGTCAGAACAAGAATGAAGATGATGCCGAGATACACGCATATCTTCACGCCTCCACGGCTCAGGCGCGCGCCCTGATGGAAATTGCCTTACAGCGTGCTGCCGAATTCGAAGGCATCGATCTGAGCTAGGCCGCCAACCCGACAAAGCCAGCGATTTCGGCTTTCCGGCGCGCCCGGCACCCGTGTGTGCTGCGGGCCGCTGCCTCGGACACCTCTGTCCACAATGCGTCCAAATGCGCAGTTTTGTGACTTTTTACCATTGACACGTTGTACATGGGCATCCATAGTTTTGTCCTAGACAAACATGCAATGGCACATCAAGCTAGGTTTGCCGCACCAGACCAGTTTTTCTCTTTCTTTTAAGGACTTAGATATGCTCGCACGGATCATTCTTACCACGCTGTTCGCAGCAGCGCCTCTTTCTGTCCAGGCTCTGACCGAGACGGCCGCACAGACTGGCAGCAATCCGGACACCACATTTTTCAGCCGCGCCCCGATTGATGCCGGGGAGCAGTTCGTTGACATACGGGTCCTGCGCAACTTCGCTGAAACGATCACGCTTGGCACCGACCCCGAAACCGGGGCTGCTTTGTATCCGCATCGTTCAGTAGCGCTGAGCTACAAGGTTGACTGCGACGCCAATCGTCTCGCCGTGAGCGAATGGCAGATGTTTGGCGGCAATCTGGCAACCGGGCAGATCGTATGGGACCAAACAAACTCCGGCAAGCTGGGTTTCATTGAAGCCGTCGACGCAGAAATGCGCGCCGTAATGCGATCGGCTTGCGCAACTAACACGGTGTTGCGCTAGGTACGTCGCACCGAGTCCAGACGATCGAGATATGCGGACGCGGTTCAACGCAAGCTGTTCGCAACATGAAGGCAACATAACCGCGCCAGCGTCAGCGACGCGGGCAATGCAGGCCGGCAAGCGATGAACAGCAGACGCTCAACCAGTCCGCGTTGTAGTAGCAGTACCAGTAAACCCCTAACCACTTCTTTTTACGAGGCCCAAAATGAAAGCTTTAAGAACC
>JBFKXV010000436.1:0-2835 GCA_041637935.1 Burkholderiales bacterium
ACGCTGGGCAGTTGCGCCATATGGCGAGACGATGGCCAACATCCTGCACAATTGTCTGAAGCGCTATTCGTGATGCCGGATTGTCGAGGGAAAGCGCTGCGTAGTCGCTTTGTTCGATAAATGCCTTAACAGGCTGTCAAACGTCTTCCTTCCCGCCATGGACCAGATGGATGATATTTCCCGCGCCGGATATCCAGAATCCGTCGAATCCTTCCGGCAGTGCTTCGACCGCGTCGCAGCGTGTGACCCCCGCGCGTTCAAGATGTTTTGCGGCCACGGTTGTGTTCGGCGTGCGCAGTTCCAGCCAGAGCTCTGCCTGCGTCATGGTTTCGACCCGGTCCAGCCACAGCTGATTCGCGCCGAACTCGAATACGATCGACGGCAGGTATTCCTTCAGCTGCTTCAGGCCGAGCACCTCTCCATAAAAACGCGCTGCATCTTTGAATTCGTGAGGCGGCAATTTCAGGGCAATGTTGCGCCCGCCCGCAAATAACAGTTTGTCATCAGCCATGGTCGTCCTCTCCAGTACTGGCCCCGCAACCGGCAAAGCCTTTTCTACGAGAAGTGGCTGCGAGAGACCTCGCCGCTCGATTTACACAGATGGGTCTGCATGCAAATCATGGCACGGGCTGCATCCATCGCCAACAATCCTTTCACGCCAATCAATTTTTTTTTGCTCTGCGTCCTCCACGGCGAAGGCGTATCGAATTGTCTTTTATTCGGTTTGTTATTTACTGGTAAAGCCTTATGCTCTCGCTCTGAATGCCGGAATAGTAGACACACAGGAGCCTGAGCCGCAATGAAATACTCAGAGATGTATACCGATGCTGATGGCGAAAGCCATTTCAGGGACGTCGACGTCGAATTCTCGCTGGTTGACGTCGCACCGCCAGCTGCACCAATGAACATATCCGAATTCCGGCCAGCCAAGGAAGTTGCTTTCATAATTCATCCGCCCGGTTGGGACGGAGGCTGGCATCCAGCGCCGAGCGTCGGGCATGTTTTTGTACTGCAAGGTGAGATGGAGGTCGAGGTCAGCGACGGCGAGGTCCGGCGTTTCCCGCAAGGTTCAATATGGTTGCATCGTGATCTCACCGGAAAAGGGCATGACTCGCGCGTAGTGGGCGAGGATGCCGCGGTGCTGGTGATGGTGAAAATGAACGAAAGCCAATAAATCACGTTCTATCAGACGCCGAGGAACAACGCCTGCCAGCAATTTCTGAACACGACCGGCCGCTGCTTGAATGCCTGCACCAGCTGGTATTTGGCGATGCACATTGCCGGGCAGTGATTGAAGACGGATTGCGTCGTGCGTCGGATCGCTTCTCTGATCCGCGATATCAGAATTCCTATTCCTCGGTGACGCTACCGATCGAATTATTCAGCGAGAGACTGCCTGAACCGCTGCGCGACAATGTACGCCTGTGCCGTGTTTTCACCATCATCGCCGGGCAACGCGCTCCGCACCATGAAATTCACCGCAACAGCGTGCAGCGGCTGGTGTCCTACCGCGGCATCGGTGCCGTAAATTGCGCTGAGCCGGGCGGCGTTAAGCGGACTTATAAGGCGCATCAGATTGTTAGCCCTGATAAAGCGGATTCACCGGACATTTCGATGTGCTGGGACGTGGTGCCGGAAAATACCTGGCACTTCCCCGAGGCGCGCGGATCGGGCCAATGGTACGGCGTTGCCTTTCACAGTATGCCGGCTGATGCCATCATTGATGAGTACGTTCCTTGCAAGTAACAACGTCAGCGCAACGCAGCGTCTCGAAGCGCATGAGGTGTAACGCAATCGGAGCGACGATGGATTCGGTAGAGGCATTGATCAACGAAGCGACCGAGTTGCTTGGCAAGGTGGCGAGACCGGAGCATTTCACCGACTACAAGCATTGTTGCGAGTGTGCCGAGCACGATGCAACGTTGACGGCGTTCACGCCTGACACCATTACCCGCGAAGCGCTCGGCCATGCCGGCTGGGATCCAATGACGTTCGCCACCGATACTGCTTTTCGTTACTACCTGCCGGCGCTGATCCGGATGGCGTTGACCAAAGAGGGTGATGATTACTACATCGACCAGTTCTTGTCGCAGATTATCCGCGACGGTCCGCGCAATAGCAGATGGGTCGCATGCACGTCCGAAGAACGCTCCGTGGTACGCAAAACGCTGCATACATTGCTCGAAGAGCGTACCGAAGAAGTCGACACTTGGCTGGATGCAGATCGGTTGATGCAGGCGATCGACATCTGGTCCGACGACGCTTGATCGAGCGCTGCGCAATAATGATGTTCATCGATCTTCGGCCACTGCGCTAGCATTGTCGTGGCCACGACCCCGGTCCGTTCGTCATATGACGGCTGCATGATCAATCGGAGTGCAGCAATTATCGCTTCGGCGACTCGCCACAGCGGCTTCCAGTGCAGGTTGTACCGACAGTGGTTGTGATCGGCGTTCTGACCAGCGCCGGGGCCCATTGCGCTGGGCGGGATCAACGGAATACCATCGGCAGGTTGACTCTGACAAGAATTGACACCGGCCTCTATTGCTAACGGAAAAAGCTTGGCCCTTGCTCGGTTACGCTTCCGTGCGCTGTTGTCAGGAGAACGAAATGAGCGCTACAGAAAAACGCGTTGTCATCCTGCTTGCCGACATCAGCGGTTACACGCGATTCATGGTAGAGAACCAGACGACCGCAGTGCACGGCCAGCAATGCATTACTTTCTTGATCGAGGCGCTGATTCGCGAGGTCGATATTCCACTGCGCCTGCAGGAGATCGAAGGCGATGCGCTGTTCTTGTATGCGGAAGACCCTGGGAGTGAACCAGGTTGGGAG
>JBFKXV010000437.1:0-2830 GCA_041637935.1 Burkholderiales bacterium
ACGAAAGAGCGCATCGCGTTGACCAGCCGGCCCTCGCCGGACTCGAGTTTCTGGCGCACGCTTTCAACAAAATCCGAAACTTCACTCAAACTGTTGCGCGTCAGGTGAAATTGCAGTGCACCGGCAAGTGCGTGCAACGCATCCGTATTGTCGGCAATCTCCGCGGCACGTGACCAGCCGGGAAAAACTTGCGCCACTTTATCGGCAAGTTCTTTTTGCTGGTGAGCGAGGCGCCGTAAATTCTGGTAATGGACAAATTGGGCCCGGACCGATAAACCACCATGAGCATCAACAGACAAAACCGACTTGAAGCCGACTTCCGGCGCCAGCGCGTTCCAGCGCGCGGTTAGTTCACGGCGTTTACGCTGCATCGATACGTAGTCCGCGACATGCTGCCAATCCTTGTCACTGGACGGCGGCAGCCCGTTGACCTGGACTGCCTGAATCATGCTGCGCGCTTTGGTTTTGCCAAACGCGGTGATCGCAAATGCACGTCTGCCGTGTGCCAGATTGTCCAGCGCGAGCAAAAAATCCCCGTCGCTCAGTGCCGCCTCCGGCACATTTACCGGATGCGACAGGAAATGAGCCTGCTGCTGCGCCGCTTCGTCAATATCGCCGGCCAACATGTCAATTGCGTCAAAAACTTCTGTCGGCTCGCGGCGCCGGATCCGCTCCAGCGTTTCCCTGCTCCATGGCGTCTTCACGCCGGAGATTTTCTGTTGCTGCGTTCTGACGTGCTGCAACGTTTTCGCCAGATCGCGCACCGTTAGCAGGGTTTCGGCATCGGCATTGTCCGGCCATGGCAGGTCGTCACGGCGCGACTGCTCATTGAGGCGGGCAAAGCGCAGCAATTGATCATGTGCCTTGACCAGTTCTATCGCGCCAGGAAGCTCAGACGGTAACGGCAGGCGGCATCCAACGTATTCGATGTCGGGGCCGAGTTGGGCACGCGCCTGGCGCAATCGATCAATGTCTTCCTGGTCAAACTGTGGCGCGTACTGCGGCCCGACTCCAAGGGCGTCCGGAATCCATTCAAAGCGTCCGACGTTGTACATGACTTCGCGCGCGGCGTCTTGCGGGTCGATACTTTGCCCCTGCAGATCAATTCTTGACAGATTGAGCTTTGCCCAGCGCGTGAGGTCGCGATCCAAACGGGCCAGCTTGCCCTGCATCGCATCGATCGTCGTTTCCAGTCGCTCGATGTCCTGTGCCAGCACATCGCGATTGAGATCCTGCACTTCGTTGGCGATCTTCTCAATTGAACGTTCGAACTGCTGGACCCCCTCCTGCTCGGAAGCAAGAAGTGATATCACCAGTGGTTTGATCGCCTCGGGAAGCTGATGATGCAGCACGGCCAGCGCCGGATCGCGCATCGAGGTCACCAATACGCGGCGGCCGTTGGCAAGCCAATGACAGATGATGTTCGCTATGGTGTGGCTCTTGCCGGTCCCCGGTGGCCCTTGTACGACAACACCATCCGAAACTTCCAGCTGCTGCGCAACACGGGCCTGTTCGTCATTGAACGGCTTCGGAAAGAACAGGTCTTCGGCCGCAACGCTGCTCAAGTCCTCGCGATAGGCAGCACTGTATCCGCGGAAAGCTGGCAGCTCCGGCTTTACCGTTTGTTCCCGCGGATCAGCCACCAGTGCCGCCACGGCGCCAGGCAACGGCCCGTCGCCAAGCTCCAATACCAACCGCCGCATGCGCTCAAGATCGTGGCCCGCCAGATTGGTGCTGCGCGGCCGAACGAATAACACCCATCCGTTGGCCACCTCGAGTTGTATATGCGGCTGCGGGTCGATCGCCTCGCGCGCGATATCGATCAATGGAGCGTAGCTGTGCGGACCGAACGGGGTGACCGTATCACCGGTCTCGGCGAGGAAGCGGGCAGCGGCTTTCTCGGCATCCGCAGCCGCGGGTTCATCAGGCGAAACGAACGGCTCGAGCTCGAGCCGGGCATCGACATTACGCGGACGTATCTGCCCCGAACCCGACTCCGCGTCAAACGCGATGTCCACAGCGCGGGTTACCAGAGGATAGAACTTGACCGGTTCGCCTTTGTGCTCGCCATGTTTGTTTTTCAGTGTCGCGATACCCATCCCCCACACCAGCTCGAGTTGGTTCTCGGTGAGTGCGCCTGACAGTTGCTGCCGCAGGCTGAACAGACTGGTGTACAAGTGTGATAGTCGGCGCCGGCGTTGCTCGCGCTCTGCCCACGGTTTCCATTCCGACTGCAGGTAAAGTGCGTACTGCCGTTGAACCTCCTCGCGAAACTGGTAGTCGCGCAGGCGAACGCGTGCGCTGGAAGCAATCACAGGGTCGGCGGCTGACGCCAGATCTGCTGCCGGTTTGTCCGAATCGCGGTGCGTTCCGGCGGCAATGAGCGCTGCACCATCAACTTCATCGGCAAGACCGGGGGTCGCCTCGACCGCGGCGCCGATGCTCAACCATGGAACAAGCCACTGGTTGCCGGGTTCGGGTGGCACCTGTGGGCTGAGCGGATGCGAGACCGTCAGCCAAGCCAGTTCGTCAGCATCGCTATTCCCGGATTGAATGCGCACGCCGCCAAATGCCTCAACCTGATGATCGAACAGCAGAAAGCCGCCATGCTCCCGCACGTTGGAGACGGCCCGGGAGCGCGTTCGCATTGACTCTTGCGCATAGTCGAGCAGCGCAAGTAAACGCCGAGCTTGCAGATTCACAACTAAATTGGTTTGTTGCCAGACAGCGAGTTCAGGTTCTTGTTTATGGCGGTATCGTAACGCATTGCACGCCAATCAAACCAGCACAAAACTGTTGAACGTTGCTTCTGATCGAAAAAATATGATCA
>JBFKXV010000438.1:0-2828 GCA_041637935.1 Burkholderiales bacterium
CCGGGCAAGCCGCTGCGTGTGGCGTTCGATTCCGGCAAGCCGCATTCAATGATTTTCTGGGGTCCGCCGGGTGTCGGCAAAACGACACTGGCGCGCCTGATGGCAAAGGCATTCGATGCCGAGTTCATCCAGATATCCGCCGTCCTGGCGGGGGTGAAAGATATTCGCGATGCAGTGGCGCGGGCCGAGGCGATCCTGCAGCAGTCAGGCAGGCGCACGATTTTGTTTGTCGATGAAGTGCATCGCTTCAACAAAGCGCAGCAGGATGCGTTTCTGCCGTTCGTCGAGCGTGGGTTGCTGACGTTTATCGGCGCGACCACCGAGAATCCTTCGTTCGAGGTCAACAGCGCCTTGTTGTCGCGCGCCGCCGTCTATGTTCTCAAGCCGCTGTCCGGGGATGAGCTTGGCGAGCTGCTCGAGCGTGGCCGGCAGCGTCTTTTCACCGACATGCGTCTTGACGATGCTGCGCAGGATCTGATCGTCGCCGCTGCCGATGGCGATGCGCGCCGTTTACTGAACATGCTGGAAGCCATCGGCACTGCGGCGGTGACGGAAAGTCTGACTGACATCGATGCGGCCTTCGTGCAGCGCACGTTGGCGCAGAATCTGCGTCGCTTCGACAAGGGCGGGGACGCCTTCTACGACCAGATTTCGGCGCTGCATAAGTCGGTGCGTGGCTCGTCGCCGGACGCGGCGCTGTACTGGCTGGTACGCATGCTCGATGGCGGGGCGGATCCGCTTTATCTCGGACGGCGGATGGTTCGCATGGCCAGTGAGGACATCGGGTTGGCCGACCCGCGCGCGTTGACAATTACACTCGATGCGTGTGCAACGTACGAAAGGCTCGGTTCGCCGGAAGGCGAACTGGCGTTGGCCGAAGCAGTGGTTTATCTGGCGTGTGCGGCGAAGAGCAACGCGGTCTATGTTGCCTATAATGAGGCCCGCGCGCTGGTGCAGTCGGATCAGTCAAGGCCGGTGCCGGACCATTTGCGCAATGCGCCGACGCGGCTGATGAAGGAACTGGGTTACGGTCACGCCTATCGCTACGCGCACGACGAACCCGAAGCTTATGCTGCCGGCGAAGAGTATTTTCCCGATGGACTCGATGCGCCGAGGTTCTACCGCCCGACGCCGCGCGGGCTGGAAGGCAAGATAGCCGAGAAGCTTGCGCATTTGCGCGAACTGGATCGCCAGGCCAGACATGCCGGTGGTGTACAGGAACAATCGAAGGACAAGAAAGATAGCTGATGCTTGACGTACAACTGCTTCGCAATGAACTGGATGCTGTTGCGCAGCGACTCGCTGCGCGCGGTGGCTTCCGACTCGATGTTGACTGCATCCGCAAGCTCGAAGAGCGGCGCAAGGCGTTGCAATCCGATACCGAGTCGCTGCAAGCGCAGCGCAATGCGCTGTCGAAGCAAATCGGCACTGCCAAACGTGACAAGGACCAACAAACAGCCGAATCGCTGATGGCACAGGTCAACGCATTTTCTGCCGACCTGAAGAAGAAACAGCAAGAACTCGATGACCTGCGCGGCGAAATGGAAGACCTTCTGCTTGGTGTCCCGAACCTGCCGCATGAGACCGTGCCCGCCGGCGCATCAGAGCAGGACAACGTGGAGATGAGGCGCTTCGGTGAGCCTCGTTCATTTTCGTTTCCGGTCAAGGACCACGTTGACATCGGCGAATCGCTTGGACAGATTGATTTCGAAGGCGCGGTAAAGATAACCGGCTCGCGCTTCGTCATGTTGACTGGCGCAATCGCCCGGCTGCATCGGGCCATTACGCAGTTCATGCTCGATGTGCATGCCGGCGAGCATGGTTATACCGAGGTTTACTCGCCTTATCTGGTCAACGCTGATTCACTGCGTGGCACCGGGCAGCTGCCGAAGTTCGAGGAAGACCTGTTTGCCGTGCCGCATGCCGACGGCAGCAAGTTTTATCTGATTCCCACTGCCGAAGTGCCGGTAACCAATATCGTGCGCGACGAAATTATCGCGGCGGACCGGTTGCCGCTGAAGTTCGTCTGCCACACGCCGTGTTTCCGTTCCGAGGCCGGTTCCTACGGCAAGGACACGCGCGGCATGATTCGCCAGCACCAGTTCGACAAAGTCGAGTTGGTGCAGATCGCCCACCCGGATTCGTCATACCAGGCGCTCGAAGAGCTCACCGGGCATGCCGAGACCATTTTGCAGCGTCTCGATTTGCCCTACCGGGTAGTGACTCTGTGCGCCGGCGACATGGGATTTTCTGCGGCCAAGACTTACGACATCGAAGTCTGGCTGCCGGGGCAGGAGGCTTACCGCGAGATTTCCTCGTGCAGTAATTTCGAGTCATTCCAGGCGCGGCGCATGCAAGCGCGATTTCGCAATGACAAGGGCAAGCCGCAACTGGTGCACACACTGAATGGCTCCGGCCTTGCAGTGGGCCGGACGCTGATTGCGGTGTTGGAAAATTACCAGGAGGCCGACGGAAGTGTCGTTGTTCCGTCGGCACTCCAGCCATACATGGCTGGAGTGAGCCGCATCGCGGCCTCAGGGTAATTTCAGTGCAGACTCATGCGCGAAAGCGCGTGATGTCGGAGCTAAAACTACGCGCGGACGGCGGGGTCGATGTCCCCGCCGTTCTCCAGCCCTACATGGGAGGGCTGGAGGCGATCGAGCCGACGCGTTGATGTTTCAGTGCAGACTCATGCGCGAAAGCGCGTGATGTCGGAACTAAAACTACGCGCGGACGGCGGGGTCGCTGTCCCCGCCGTTCTCCAGGCCTACATGGGAGGGCTGGAGGCGATCGAGCCGGCGCGTTGATGTTTCAGTACAGACTCATGC
>JBFKXV010000439.1:0-2823 GCA_041637935.1 Burkholderiales bacterium
GGCACAAAGTAACAGCAAGCAGGAAGGATATGAGCTCGTTTTTTTGTGTGACTTTGCGTCTTCGTGCCTTTGCGGTGACGGGTTTCTATCGCAAGCCGTTGCTGCCAGGCGGTTCGTGCCTTACGTCTGGACCCACACGAAAGTCGGATGAATCAAAATAATAAAAACAAATTCCGAGATACGCTCGCAGCGTCCGCGCACTTCGGTGCGTGAACGCTTTGCGTTCCCGGGAGGCGCCTTGCAACCGGACCTTTGGCTGAGAGCAACGTCGTGACCGGCTTCATTGCCGTATTGATTATTACGCTGGCGGTGCAGGTGCAGGCGTCATTGGTCGTGTTCACGCCCCCAATTCTTGCTCCGGTCGCGCAACATGACGTTGGCGTCAGTGCCGCTGCGGTCGGCCTGGTGATGGCGTTGATTTATGTGTCGTCAGTGCCGGCAGCCCTGGTCTCGGGGAAAGTGATTGGCCGTCTTGGCGCCATTCGCGTCAGCCAACTGTGCATTTTGTTTTCATCCGCCGGCATGGCGCTGATGGCAATACCCAATCCGTGGGTAATCGCAGCCGGCGCACTGATAATCGGCATCGGTTATGGTGCTGTCACACCGGCTTCATCGACGGTGCTGGCTGACAAGGCGCCGCTTGGAATGCGTTCGCTGATCTTTTCGATCAAGCAAACCGGTGTGCCGATCGGCGGCGCTATCGCCGGTGCGTTGGTGCCGTTTCTGATCATCTCGATTGGTTGGCAGTACGCGGCGATTTCCATCGCACTGATCGGCGTGGCGGTGATCGCCGCCGCGCAACCGATTCAACGCGGCATCGATTCATCGCAGCCGCACCGCCATGTCGCGAGTGGCACCGGGTTGCTCGAGCCGCTGCGAATGGTGTTCTCCCATGCGCGTCTGCGCGAGCTGGCGATTTCATCGTTTGCGTTTTCCGGCATGCAGATGTGTCTCGGGTCCTATCTGGTGGTGTTGCTCATCGAGCGTGCCGCGTTAACGGTGGCAGTTGCCGGCGGCGCACTTTCGGTGGCGATGATCGCCGGCATATTTGGCCGTTTGTTCTGGGGTGTGCTGGCAGATTACGGTTTCTCGGCCAGATCAGTGCTGGGATTGCTCGGCCTGTTGATGGCTACCGGGGCAATGTTAATGACCCTGATCGACAATACCTGGACGCTGGGATTCATTTATCTCGTCTGCTTCCTGTTCGGTGCATCAGCCGTTGGCTGGAACGGCGTTTACCTCGCCGAGGTGGCGCACATCGCACCGCCGGGACGTGCAGGATCGGCAACCGGCGCATCACTCGCCATGACTTACTCCGGCGTGGTGATCTTGCCTTCACTATTCTGGCTGGTGCATGCGCTCACGGATAGCTATGCGCCCGGCTTCATGCTGGTTGGGTTGCTGGCATTGTGGCGCGGCGTTGTCTTCTTGCGTAACGCTTGATAATCACTTCACGCGAGTTATGTTTTTTTGTGTGGCCCGCGGTTCTGGCGACGTGCGATGCGGATGGTTTTACGATCGGCGGTACTGGCAGCGAGCCAGCGCACGACGTGGTGTATGCCGAGGCGTGAAATCGTCTGCCGATGTTTTGCCACGCGGATATAGATCCAATCAAGCAGTGGACGCAATCGTGGACTGCCCCATACCCGTGCGGTCCCTGTGAAGCCAGCGGCCCCATACATTGCTTCATATGCATCCATCGCGACCAGCCAGCGGCCGCGATCGTCCCGTATGTGTAGTCGAGACATCATTGAATCTCGGTTGATACCGTCGACGACAAAAAGCGTATCGTCGAAATCCTTCCGCGAGCAATCTATGAGTCGTAGACTTCCTTTACCTGCGGCACCTGCGAGCGCGTGTATCTCGCTCGCGCACATCGGACATGATGCGTCGTAGTACACCGTCAATGGCAGGCGGACTTCAGCATTCATGATTTTTTTCGCAACATGGACTGCACCTTCGCGCCCAGCTTCATCAGGCGCGCCAGCGTCGTGCTCTCGAGTCCAAGCATCTCATCGCTCCAGGATGACAGCGATTCCATGAGTGCCAATGTCTCCCGGATGCGCTTCTGTGCCCCACGGTCCAGTTTCGCGAATCCCGCGTCCTGCACACACTCGCGCAGAACCGCGACTGTCGGATCGAACTCGCGCGACTTGCGCTCGCGCACGATGATGCGCATTAGCTCCCAGGGGTCCTGTGCGGTCTCGAAGTGATCACGCCGATCGCCCTGAATATGCGTCATGCGCACCAGCTTCCAGTTCTGCAGCTCGCGCAAACTGTTGCTGACGTTGGAACGAGCGACCTGCAGGATTTCCGCCAACTCCTCGGCGTGCATTGGCCGCCCCATCAGAAACAGCAGCGCATGCACTTGTGACACCGTACGGTTCACACCCCAACGCGAACCCATTTCTCCCCAGTGCAAGACAAAGCGCCGGCCAGCCGGCGTTACCGCGGCTCCGAGCGGATCGCCAAGGGTTGTTGCGGTCGTGGCCATTGACTTCAGGTTACTATTGTCATATATTTCTGTCAAGACAGAAATTACTGACGGGAAGTGCATGACCATCCTGGTTTTAGGCGGCACGGGCTTCATCGGCCGGCATGTGGTCGCGGCTCTGATAGCAAGAAAGGACCGGGTGGCGATCGGCACGCGCAAGCCCCGGCGGGCTGTTCGCCGGCTGCCGGCGACAGCCGGCTGCGACATCCGCGAGCTGCACCTGGAGCGACTGACCTCACCGGCTGCCTGGTTCGAAGCGCTGGAAGGCACAGACGTAGTCGTCAACGCAGTCGGTATTCTGCGCGAGCGCGGCGCCGAAACATATGACC
>JBFKXV010000440.1:0-2823 GCA_041637935.1 Burkholderiales bacterium
GCGCGAGTCGGCGACAGAGGCTGCGGTACGATATACGCTTCACCAGCTGCAAGAATGTTGAGTAAATTGATGGGAGAAGCCAAATAGGTAGTCAGTGTTATCTATTTTAAACAGCCACTTAGAATCACTCTTGTGGCGGAAGGGGTGGGATTCGAACCCACGAGAGACTCGCGCCTCTGCCGGTTTTCAAGACCGGTGCATTCGACCACTCTGCCACCCTTCCACTACACGGTAACTTTACCTGCTATCGCCGGTGAGCCTTCACTGGACGAAGCTGCGCGTCGTCCAAGACCGGTGCATTGGCTTCGACTGTCCTACCGGCCAGTCGAGGCCCAACAAGCCCGCTACCGCGGCCCCGTTGTCGACCACTCTGCCACCCTTCCTGAACCGGTAATCTGCTGCCCTTTATTCCGGTGTGACCTGTCACCCGGCTCGGGCATGGGCAATACCCATGGCAAATTTATGGTTTTATTGGGAATTGACGACCCCATATTCCAACAGGAGCGGAATTCTACGCGTACAATGCCTGCCAAACCAGCCAGGAATTTGAAACTTTGGGGCTCATTAGTTAGTCTTAGTTGTTGATTTCTGTAGCTTCTGTATCCAGTTATTAGGAGAAAACGAGACTCATGCAACCTAACGTACAAATCGGTTCCCACGCGGGCGCACTTGGCGTCCAACAGCAAAAGGTTCTTCGCAGCACCTACCTGCTGCTCGCCTTGACGATGGTGCCCACCGTCATTGGCGCCTTTGTCGGCATGGCCACGGCTGGTATCGTCTATCAGCACCCCATCCTGACGTCACTGATCGTCCTGGGGGCCATGATCGGCATGCAGTTCGCTATCGCTGCTAACCGCAACAGCGGCCTTGGAGTCGTGTTGCTACTGGCACTGACTTTCATTCTGGGGTGGTGGCTCGGCCCGACATTGAATATTGCACTGTCGTTACGCAACGGGCCTGAGTTAATCGGCTTTGCGGCGGCCGGCACCGGCGGCATCCTGCTGGCGATGAGCGCCATTGCGACGACCACCAAACGCGACTTCAGTTTCATGGGCAAATTCCTGTTCGTCGGCATGATGGTGCTGTTGCTGGTGGCGATCGCCAACATGTTCCTGCAGATTCCGGCGCTGGCGTTGACCATCTCGGCTCTTGCCATTGTGGTTTTTTCGCTGTTTCTGTTGCATGACGTAAGCCGTATCGTCAACGGTGGCGAAACCAACTACATCATGGCGGCAACAGGGGTGTACATCAGCCTGTGGGCAATTTTTGCGAATCTGTTACACCTTTTGATGGCGCTGGCTGGTGAACGCGAATAGAAACTGACCGGCTTAGCATCGCACACGAAACGGGCGCCCGAGGGCGCCCGTTTTCATTTCGCCGTCCCGGCATTTCAGCGATCTCATTTCTCGAATACAGCGATCGACTCAATGTGCGACGTGTGCGGGAACATGTTCACCACACCTGCAGCACGCAGAGTGTAGCCATTCGAGTGCACCATGATTGCGGCGTCACGTGCCAGAGTCGCCGGGTTGCACGAAACGTAAACCACCCGCGCCGGCGGTTCGTTGGCGATCGATTGCACAACTTCGAACGCGCCGTCACGCGGCGGATCGATCAGAAGTTTGTCGAAGCGTCCGAGGTCTCGCCACTGCTGCGCATCCATCTTGAACAGATCTGACTCACGAAATTCGCAGGCTGTTTCAAGGCCGTTGTGCTGTGCGTTGCTGCGCGCGCGCTCGATCAGGGTCTCATTCCCCTCGAGGCCGAGTACGCGCGCCCCGCTTCTCGCAATCGGCAACGAGAAATTGCCGATGCCACAGAACAGGTCGCCAATCCGCTCTCCGGCATGAACGTCCAGAAGCGATAATGCACGCCGCACCAGTACACGATTGATTTGATGATTGACCTGGGTGAAATCAGTCAGCCCGAAGCGATACTCGAGATTGAAATCAGGCAATGTGTAGCCAAGCAACTCGTCGCCATCAGGATGGAATAACCGAACCGTGTCGGGACCGCCCGGTTGCAGGTAAACGTGCACAGCATGACGGTCGGCAAAATCGCGTAAATGGACTTGGTCTTCGACCGAAAGCGGCTCCAATACGCGAAACGCCAAGGCAACACGCTCATCGCCAACCGCCAGCTCGATCTGCGGCACACGCTCGCGAATACTCAGGCTGTTCACCAGCGATCTGAGCGGCATCAACAAGGCCGAAACCGACGGCGGCACAACCTCACAGGTTTGCATGTCGGCGACAAAGCTATGCCGTCGCTCGCGAAAACCGACCAGTGCGGTGCCGCGCTTGTGAACGTAGCGTGAGGAGAAGCGGGCGCGCAAGCGGTATCCCCATGCTGGCCCGAGTATGGGTGCAAGCATGATTTCAGGGTGGACCTGACCGATATGCGCAAAGTTGTCCTCGAGCACGCGCTGCTTGGCAGCGACCTGCGCGCGCGGCTCGAGATGTTGCATGGCACAGCCGCCGCAGATACCGAAACTTGTACAACGCGGCTGTGTTCGGGACGGAGAGGCGCGCAGAACCGCTCGGGTCCTGCCGATTTCATATTTCGGTTTGCGCCGATAAGTTTCGAGCTCAACCCGCTCCCCTGCCAAAGCGCCTTCGACAAACACGACTTTGCCATCGGCATGGGTGACGCCACGCCCTTCGTGGTCGAGCGATTCGATGTCGGCCGCAATCGACGCCACAGTCAGCTCAGGCGGGCCAGGCATTCAGAAAATGCCGCCAATGCGGTGCTGCACTCGACGAACTCAGTGTCGACCGGACCAGTTCGCACTCCTGGTCGTAGCGTGCATCGTCGTAGACGCCA
>JBFKXV010000441.1:0-2817 GCA_041637935.1 Burkholderiales bacterium
ACGCCGAACCAACATGTTCTCCGACAGGCGCACGAACGGCAGGGGTGCTGCCCGCGCCGTAACCTTTTTCGTTGTTATTGCACTGCTGATGCTTGCAGGCGGTGGTGTATGGCTGGCCAGTTTTGCCAGTTCACCGGTCAACGTTCCGGACAAAGGCTTGTACTTCAACATCGACCGTGGCCTCGGGGTCGGGCAGGTAGCGCGGCGCCTGGAAGGCGAGGGGCTGGTGACGGACGCACGCGCGTTTGTGGTTCTGGTGCGCATCCTCGGCAAGTCAGGCGATATCAAGGCCGGCAGCTACCAGGCCAAAGGTAATGTCACGCCGTTGAGTTTGGTCGATAAGCTCAGCCGCGGCGAATTCGCCCAGGGCCAGATTCAGTTCATTGAAGGATGGACTTTCCGCCAGTTGCGAGCGGCACTCAACGCACATCCTGCGCTGACACACGACACAACGGACTGGACCGACGCCGAAATCCTCGAGCGACTGGGCGCAGAAGAGTCGCATCCCGAGGGGCTGTTTTTTCCCGACACGTACCATTTCTCGGCAGGCACCAGTGATTTGACCATCCTGCGCCAGGCGTACGACAAGATGCAGCAAGTACTGGCGCAAGCGTGGGAAACGCGCGCCAGTAACTTGCCGGTCAAAACGAAGTATCAGGGGCTGATTCTGGCGTCCATTGTGGAAAAGGAAACTGGCGATCCGAGTGAGCGTGAAATGGTCGCCGGCGTGTTTGCCAACCGGCTGCGCAAAGGCATGCGATTGCAGACCGACCCAACGGTAATCTACGGTCTGGGCGAAAAATTCGATGGCAACCTGCGCAAGCGTGACCTTTTAGCCGACCAGCCCTACAACACCTACACCCGCTACGGTTTGCCGCCGACACCGATTGCCTTACCCGGTGAGGCGGCGATTCGTGCGACACTGCAACCGGCTGAGACCCCCGCCTTGTACTTCGTGGCCAAGGGAGACGGCACCCACTATTTCTCGAATAGCCTGAGAGAACACAATCGTGCGGTTGACCAATTTCAGCGCCTACGATGAGTAAGGGCTGTTTCATCAGCTTCGAGGGTATTGACGGGGCCGGCAAGAGCACCCAGCTCGAGTGGGTCGCACAGTTGTTGGCAGGGCGGGGCGTCGCCGTAACGGTGACTCGCGAACCCGGCGGCACGGCATTAGGGGAACAGCTGCGCGACATTCTGCTCCACAGCAATGACGCGGTGCTACCGGAAACGGAAGCGTTGCTGATGTTTGCGGCACGGAGCGAACATATCGACAAGGTCATCAGGCCGGCGTTGGAAAGGGGAGAGGTCGTGTTGTGCGACCGATTCACCGACGCGACCATTGCCTATCAGGGGGGTGGCTCGGGAGTCGATATTGACAAGCTGGTCGCGCTCGAGCACTGGGTCCAGGGCGATCTGCAGCCCGATCTGACGCTGTATTTTGACTTGCCGGTCGAGGTCGCAAAACAGCGCATTAATGGATTACGCAAATCGGAACGATTCGAGCGCGAGGCAGACGGGTTCTTCGAACGCGTCCGTCTTGCCTACCTTGCGCGGGCCCGCGCCCACCCGCAGCGCATACGCGTCATCGACGCCAATGAAAAACCTGAAGTTGTTAATAAACAACTTCAAGATATTGTTTTATCAGTATGTCCATAAAAGATTATAGTTGGCTAGCAACGGCGCTTGAGAGGCTGTCACAACGTCTTCCCGGGGCGTTGTTGATCTATGGCCAAAAAGGTATCGGCAAGCAACGCCTGGCTCGGGCAATCAGCCAAAGCCTGCTTTGCTCGAACGCTGCCGGCACTGGATATCCCTGCGGCAGTTGCGGTGGCTGTCATCTGTTCGAGATCGGTAATCATCCCGATTTTCGCTTCTTGCAGCCGCAGCAAGACGCCGAAGAGAACGGCACTGCGGTACCAGCGAAAAGCACTGGCGCCAAGAAACCGTCGGCATTGATCAGCGTCAACGCGATACGGGACCTGTCGCAGTTGACGACGACCTCCGCACATCGTGGCGGAGCCAAAGTGATCATGATCGCACCTGCCGAATCACTGCATCCCAGTGCTGCCAATGCATTGCTGAAAATGCTCGAAGAGCCGGGCGGAGATACCCATTTCATCCTGACGACAAATGAAAGAAACCGGGTGCTGCCAACGATCAGGAGCCGTTGCTTTCAGCTTCCAGTCCGACTGCCACTGAGCGCAGTTGGCACGTCCTGGCTCAAAGGCCAAACAAGCGAACGTGCCGAGACTGCGCTGTCGCTGGCGAGCCATGCGCCGTTCGCAGCGCTCGAGCTGATCGAAGACGAGCAATTTTGGGAATACCGGCAAGCACTCATGACACGATTGGCCGATCCGTCAGCCAACCCGCTGGAGCTTGCCAGCGCGTCGGAGAAGTTAAAACCGAAGGTATTAGGGCGGCTTCTAAGCATGTGGGTGTTCGACTTGCTCGCGCTACAGCAGGGCGGCGATGCGCGATATCACTGCGATATGCGATCGGAACTGGCGCGTATGGCCGACTCAGTGGCGGGACCGGAACTGTGCCGTTGGAACGATCAAGTCAGTGAGTTCAACCGTGCGGCGGAGCATCCGCTGAACCGCCGGCTCGCCTTGGAATCACTGTTCGCTGGCTGGCCAGGATCGAAATTTCGGGTGAGTGAATCGGACGCCTGGTGATTAACGAGCGCAGGATAGCGGCCCGCAATACTTAATGTAAGCTATAATAAGAACTTCATATTATATTGATAAATATGGAAATTATAGATTCACACTGCCATATCAATTTCCCTGAGCTGAAGCACGATACGGCAGGCCT
>JBFKXV010000442.1:0-2811 GCA_041637935.1 Burkholderiales bacterium
AAACTGACTGGCCGCAAAGAACAGTGTTTCACGGTCGCCTTTGCGCCGGTGATGCGTCACCAGGCAACCGATCAGGTAGAAGTAAAGCAACAACATGGCTGCCAGTGCCGCGAGGTAAAGTATTCCGATCTCGCTCTCGTAGTAGGTCGCTTCGAACCAACCCTTGACGCCGACCTTCCCGATCACCGGGCGCTCAATGCTGACAGTGAACGACGCAGGCAACACACGGGACAAGACAATGAACGAAGCCGCGACCCAGGCCACTCGTTTGAGGAACGCACGGCTGATGCGAGCAGTGTAGATTCGCACCAACCAGGTCACCGATGCCGTTAGCAGAGCAACCGCCTCCAGCCGCAACCGTTGCCAGAACACGCCCTGCTCGATTGAGTTCGCCAGGTATTGCCCGGCACAGAACAGTTCATAGAGCCCGACCGACACACAAAGCGCTGCAAACGCCAGATACTTGACGGCACTACGCTGTATCAGGTAGATCACCAAATGATAGCCGCCCGCGTAGAAGGCGACGGCGGCCATTCCGGTACAGAAAAGTGCAGCGATATTCATCTGGCTGACGGGAATCGGGATCGGGCCCGCTGCCCGAAGGTCGGTTTCAGCGATAGACTTTGCTACGGCCAGCAAATGCAAATCTTTAGCAATAGCATTGAATTTGAAGCACTTTGGGAGGCAGGCAGATGGCCCGATTGCGACACTCACTTGCCGCCTCGGCGGCGCGTCTGGCAAACCGATAAGGTGCCCTGTGAAGCATATTGAAGTGCGTCCTCTGGGCGCTGCACTGGGAGCTGAGATTTATGGCGTCGACGTTTCGAAGTCCCTCGCCAAACCGGTGGTCAACGAGATCCGACAAGCGTTTCTCGAGCATCTGGTGGTCTTTTTTCGCGACCAGCAGCTCACGCCACAACAACAGCTTGCGTTTGCCAAGCTGTTCGGCGAGCCGATGGCATATCCGCAACTCAAAGGTCTTGCCGATTGCCCATTGGTGACGCCGGTCATCAAGCTCGAACATGAGCGAAACAATTTCGGCGGCGTCTGGCACACCGACACGGCTTATCTGCAACGCCCGCCAATGGCGAGCCTGCTCTATGCGCTGCAGACGCCTGCACGCGGCGGCGACACGCTGTTCGCCAATCAGTACCTTGCGTACGAAACACTTCCTGTAGATGTTCGCGATGAATTGGACGACCTGATCGCCGTGAACACCTCTACCAAAGCCGAGGCCACGCGTACGCGTGAAGAAAGGCAGCGCGATTCAGGCGATCGCTTGCAAGTGCTGGTAGCCAAGCACCGGGCGGTACGCACGCACCCGGAGACCGGGCGCAAATCGCTCTATGTGAACGTCGGACACACGACACATTTTGCGGGCTGGAGCCAGCAAAAGAGTGAGCAACTACTGGCTGTTCTGTTCGAACATCAGACACAGCCGGAATTGACTTGCCGGTTTCAATGGCGGCCCGGTTCACTCGCGTTCTGGGATAACCGGTGCACGCTGCACTTCCCGGTCAATGACTACCATGGCAGCCGCCGCGTTATGCACCGGGTTACCCTGGCAGGGGACAAGCCGTCCTGATGATAGCCTGGGGTGGCGCGCGAAGATCAGCCCGCCATCATGCTGTCCGCCCATTCAGTTGCGGCAGCGTGCACTTCGGTCAGCGTCTCGCGCGGCACTTCGAGCATCGAGCAGAAGTTGTCGACCTGTGCATCATCGCCGAGCTCCAG
This sequence comes from Burkholderiales bacterium, assembly GCA_041637935.1. Classification (GTDB taxonomy): domain Bacteria; phylum Pseudomonadota; class Gammaproteobacteria; order Burkholderiales; family Eutrophovitaceae; genus SG8-40. The sequence continues at coordinate 1,735 of JBFKXV010000442.1, forward strand.
AGCTTCAACCAGCGACAAATACAATCCATACGGTCCATCACGAGAAAGCAGCGCCTGTCGCATCACGTAGCTGATACTCAATTCATTGAGCAATTTCTCCAGTGGTTCGCCAAGAATATTATCGAGCAATGAGAACGAACCAACGACAAACAAATCGTCGCCGCGCTTACTATCGTCGGGAGACTTGCCAATTTGCTCGAGCACCCGTCCCCGTACAATTGCCATGCGCCCGATGATCGACTTTCCATTCTGCGGGTCGCCGCTCACCAACAGCATCGCCAGCCAGCGATACAAACCGTGGTAGCCAAATACGGTGATTGCCTGCCTGAGTGAACTCACCTGGCGCGGAAAACCAAGTCCCGCCGAGTTGATCTTCGTCATCAAACGGTACGAAATGACGGGATCGACCTTGATCGCGTCTTCGATCTCGCCGATGTCCGCCTCGGACCGTACAAGGTTCAGCACCTTGATAATGTTCGCATAGGATGGCGATGCGGTACGCATATTCTATTGCCTTGGTGTTGTTACCAGCCAGCAAATTCTTCTTACTGGCTAAGTATCTATCATATCGGCAGATTCAGCCAGCACTTGAGCCAAAAGCGACCGGGACACTATTAAAATCTGGCGTGCCCTGGTAGCACTGAACACTAAATCTTAAGAATCGATTTGTTAATCAATTCGCAGCAAGATGCCGGCCGCCTTCTGGCTACATTCCGTGCGGTTCACACCGGATATTCTGTTCAACATAAGGTCGATCTCGGCAGTCTCGAATGACACAGCAGGTGCCGGATAACACTGCGCGCAATATCAGAGCTGCACAATCCATTCGCGCAGAGCGATGCTGACTTCGTCAGGTTTTTCCAAAGGGGAGAGATGGCCGCACTGTTCGACGACGACCAGATTGGCACCCGCTATCAGACGCGCCATATCTTCGTGATCGGCCAGTGTCGTCAGCACATCCTGTCTGCCGCACAGAACCAGGCTTGGGACCGCTATCCGCGCCAGGTCGGCACGGCTGTCCGGGCGGGAGATGATGGCCTGTTGCTGGCGCACGTACGCGTCGATGCCGGTTCGCTG
>JBFKXV010000443.1:0-2811 GCA_041637935.1 Burkholderiales bacterium
CCGTCCTCGATGTGACGGTGAATGTTTTCCAGCATGACGATGGCATCATCGACGACCAGGCCGACGGCAAGCACAATGCCGAGCAATGTCAGCACGTTGATCGAAAATCCCAGCACATACAGGAAGAAGAATGCACCGATGAGCGAAATCGGTATGGTGACGACCGGGATGAGGGTGGCGCGCACACTGCGCAGGAATATGAATATCACCAGCACAACCAGCGCCAAAGCTTCCAACATCACCTTGTAGACGGCATTGATGGCTGCGGAGATGAATTCAGACGTGTCCACCGCGACGTCCATGCTCATGCCTTCCGGCAATCCCGCCGCCAGCCGCGGTACCATTTCACGCACCCCCTTGGCAATCGCCAGCGTATTTCCGGTCGATTGCTTGACGACCCCCAGCCCGAGCGCCTCTTTGCCGCTGACGCGCACAATCTTGCGGTTCTCGTAAGGTCCTGGCGCCGCGTAGCCAATGTCGCGAATGCGAATCGGATAGCCGCCGACCTCGCGGATGATCATGTTATTGAACGCCTCAGGGCTGCGCAGGTCGGTTTCGGCGAGCACTGTCAGTTCGCGCTCAGTGCTCTCGATACGACCGCCAGCGGAATCAAGATTCTGTGCGCGCAGTGCCGCCTCGACGTCTTGCGGCGTCAGACCGTGCGCGGCGAGACGCTCACGATCGAGCCAGACGCGCATCGAGTAGCGACGCTCACCACCAATGATCACCGTGGCAACGCCCTGCACCGTCTTCAACGGGTCAGTCAGGTAACGGTCGGCATAGTCGGTCAGCTCCATCGGCGAATGCCGGTCACTGAGCAGCGCGATCCACATTACCGGCCAAGCATCGGCTTCGATCTTGTTGACGACCGGGTCGTCGGCCTGCTCGGGAAGCAGTTTTCTGACGCGTGCAACACGGTCGCGTACGTCGTTGGCCGCCGCCTCGACGTCGCGGTCGGTGACAAAAGTCACCGTAACTTCGCTCACCTCCTCGCGGCTTTTCGACTTGATGGTGTTGATGCCCTCGATGCCCGACAAGGCATCTTCGATCGGTGTGGTAATGACGCTTTCAATGACCTGTGCCGTGGCACCGGTGTACACCGTGCGGACCGAAACAATCGGCGGATCAATTTTCGGGTACTCACGCACTGATAGCCGATCGAATGAAATCACGCCCAGCAGAACGATCAGCATGCTGAACACAGTGGCCAGAACCGGCCGCCTGATGGAGATTTCGGAAAGAATCATGAGCCAGACTCCTGTAGGTCGGCGCTAATCAGTTGGCGCTATTCTTTAGTCGGCACCATCAGCCCGACTTGCTGCCACCGTCTTGCGCAGTGGACGTGCCGGTCGCCGGCGGTGCGCCCAGTACCATGACTGGCGCACCATCGCGCAGCTTGATTTGCCCTTCAGTGACGACGACATCGCCAGGCGCAAGGCCACCGCTGATTTCGACCTCGCCGGGGCGACGATTACCCAGTTCAACCTTGGTCAGCATCGCCTTGCCATCAACGACCTTGAATACGAAGTTGTCCTTGCCCTGCGGCCACAGCGCCTCCTCGGGAACGGTGATCGCGTTGGGCCGCGTCGACAGAGTGAGGGCGACGCGCACGAACATGCCGGGCTTGAGCCGGAACCTGTTGTTCGCTACGCGGGCGCGCATCAAGGCAGTGCGCGTCTGTTCGTCGACTGCCGGTTGCACAGCATAGACACGGCCCTTGAACTCTTCGCCCGGAAAAGCATCGAGACGTAACGTCACCGGTTGTTCGCGAGTGACTTTTCCAAGGTGCACCTCCGGGATCCGGAAATCAACCTTGATGGAACTGAGGTTCTCCAGTATCACGATGTCGGCGCCTGCCTTGACGTAAGCGCCAGGACTCACTTCGCGCAGACCAACCACACCATCGAACGGCGCGCGTATAACGGTCTTGTCGACGCGAACCTGTGCTTCCTTGACACGTGCCTCAAGGCGATCGACCGCACCGGCCTGGACGTCGAGCGCCTCTTTGGTGATGAATTTCTGTTGGTACAGTTCCTTGGCACGTTGGTAGCGCTGCTGTTCGGTTCGCAGTTCGGCCTTGACTGCCGCAAGTTGCGCCTGCCATTCACTTGAATCGATAGTCACCAACCGCTGACCGCGCTTGACCGACTGGCCCTCCTCGAAGTTCAGTGCAATGATCCGCCCGTCGATCTCAGGGCGGATAATGACCGACTCCTCAGCCAACAACGAGCCGACCGCTGTGACCTCATCGACCACCGCGCCGACCCTGACAGGTTCAGCCTTGACCGGCAAACCCATCGGCTTGGGCGGGGCGGCAGCCGTCTGCACCGGCTTGACGGCCTGATTGCTAACTTCGGGCTCGGTGCCACAGGCTGCCATCAGCAGCAAGGACGCCAAAGTCCCGAGGACGAGTAAGAATCCGCGACGTTTGTACAAGGGGATACCTCTTGCAAGCTATCCGGGCGCCTAAACGCCGGCCCGGTGAACAAAACGGCCAGCGCGATGCGGGGCACCGGCTGGCTTGGTGGTCTTGTTTTCGATTTTTATCACTGACCACGCCCTTTCTGACTGACGGGTCAGTTATTCCAGGCTGATGATAAACGAGTTTTTGAAGCTCGGCTACGAAAATCTATCGCCTCACGGCAACAAATACGGGCAGTTTCAGCTACTGGATTGCTGTGCCTCGGCAGAGGCAATCTCGTCACGCACCTGCACCATATCGACCTTCAACATCCGGTCTACCAGCGTCTCGAGAGATTGTGCAGGCACGGCGCCCGGTTTGCTGTAAAGGATGACTTTTTCCCGCACCAC
>JBFKXV010000444.1:0-2801 GCA_041637935.1 Burkholderiales bacterium
TTCAATGCCTGGCCGTTTGCGTTGCTGGCCCGGCACTACGCGAACGGTTATCTTGATCATATGAAAACTGCCATTGCCGTGTCCGAGGCGTTTATTGTAGGGATTAGCGGAAATGGCGTACGCGTTGAGCGCATCCCGAACGGTAGCAACGTGTTCAGGCTGTTCGTTCCCGGTGACAAGGCAGAGACATTGCGCCTGCGGCTGACTGATCAGGGCGTGATGCTTCCGCGTCCCGCAAGAACCAATAGTGAAAAAACCGATGGCGAAATGGTGTTCTGGCTCCAGGTCAACGAGAGCTGGAATCGCACTACCGCCCCACAACTAATTGAAAAGTTCACGATCGCACTGCGAAGTTAAGCGCTCGCCGGAGTGCTACGCAGTATGTGCGCGAGCGGTGGATTTCGAATCAGGCTGCTAGTCGTCGGTAAACTTCGGCTTTCTTTTCTCGATGAATGCCATCACCGCTTCCTTGTGCTGCGGTGTCTTGTGTGCGAGCGCCTGATATCCGGCTGACAGTTCGAGCAGTGTATTGAGCGTGGTGTGCTGGCCCTCGCGAAGCAGACGTTTGGTCATGCGCATGGTCGGTCCCGGATTTCGCGCAATGCGTGCCGCAAGCGCGCGCGCCTCGTCCATGAGCTTTTCATGCGGCACGACGCGCGACACCAGTCCGCAGGCAAGCGCTTCACTGGCATCAATCGTGTCACCGGTAAAGCTCATCTCGGCGGCCTTCGACATGCCGACTGCTCGCGGTAGCAACCACGCACCGCCATCCCCCGGCACAATGCCGACCTTGATAAAACTCTCGGCAAAAGTCGCGTTTTCCGACGCGATGCGGATATCGCACATGCAGGTCAGATCACACCCGGCACCGATCGCCGGTCCGTTGACCGCGGCGATCGTTGGAATGTCAAGATTGTAGAGCGCCAGGGTAATGCGCTGAATTCCGTGCCTGTACCACTCTTTGATCACGGCAGGTGCAATATCATCCTCGAAAAAACGGCGCATGTCCTTGACGTTGCCGCCGGAGGAGAACACCGGACCAGCGCCGGTGACGATCACGGCCTTGACAGTTCTGTCCGCGGTGATGCGGGCGCAGAGGGCGACAAATTCTTCTACCGCCGTATTGCCTGTAAGGACATTACGAGTATCTGGCTGATTCATTGTCAGGGTAACAACCGGCCCGTTTTGCTCATACAGTAAAAATTCGCTCATCCGGAAACTCCGAAGTAAAACGATGCAAGCGTCATGGCACTATTCGGATGCAATAGCGGGAAAGTAAGTCGGCAACATGTACTCCAGCGTGCAAGGCGCATCTGAGGACAGAACAGAGTCGCCCACGCGCCGGTTCCAGTAACCGGCCGAACCATAATCGGTGCGCCATTCGATCAGTCGGCGCGTATACAGTTGCAGATCGTACTCCTCGGTGATGCCCATTGCGGCATGCACTGCATGCGCAATCGAGATCACTTTGCCGGCGGCTTCACTTGCACGCGCTTTGGCGACGGCGGCGGCGAGAATATTTAACGTGCCGTCAGCAACCTCCTGGCATCCGAGCTCGGCTGCAATACGCGATGCGGTCACCAGCTCGGCAAGTACGCTCAGTCGTTGCTGAACGGCCTGAAATTTTACGATCGGGCGGCCGAACTGCGATCGCTCTGCCGCATACCGCACAGTCATGTTCAGAATTGCATCCATCGCGCCTGCCATTTGTGCAGCAGTGACGGCCGCAGCTACTTCGAGCCACGGAAAGATACCCTCAATCACAGTGCCGCACGAGCGCGGCGCTCGCCAGGAGAGATGTGCCTGCAGGCTACCGTTTACCCCGGTTTCAGTTCGCTCGGCGCTGGCAACGGGCAACAGCAGATCGAGCGGCGCGTCGGCAACGCCGGCATGCGGCACGATGACCCACTGCGCGAGCTTGCCGTACGGAACATGATGTGACTCCACCCTGTCAGCGGTATGCGTCACCGGCAGGTTGGATACGGCAACACCGCCTTCAGGTACGTCGATGGCTTGCCGTGCAAGTACGCCTCTTGCGACGATTGTGGATGCCAGAGGAAGTGGCAATGCATGGCGGCCGCACAAGAAAAACAGTGAGAACGTGTCACCCAGATTCAGACCGGCGCCGCCGGCATCCTCGGCAATCATGGCATCGGTGAACCCCGACTCGATGACCTGTTGCCACAGTGTCTGCGGTGAACCGCCGGATTCGATTTGGCGAATCACCTGCGGCGTCGAAATATCGCCCAACAACCGGTCGAAAGAATCGTAGAGAATTGGATCCATCGTCAAAAGCCTGTCTCAAGTCAGCGCAATCCGAGGCCGCGTGCGATCATGCCACGCAGAATTTCACGGGTGCCGCCACGCAACGAGTAGGTCGGGCAAATCTGCGTGATATAAGCCAACGCGCGCCACAAATCATCGGGTACGGCGTGGCCGGGATGGCGGCCAAGCTCCTCGGAAATTGCATGCGGAATGTATTGCTCCAGTTCGGTACCCAAATCTTTTACCAGCGCCGCGGCGAGTGCCGGACTTTCGCCATTGGCGAGTTGCTCGGTGACGGCCACCGACATGGCGCGCAGCGTGACAAGATGCGTGACAATGCGACCGGCGAGTTCGCGTGCCCAGGCGTCCGCCGAGTGATGATCGCGCAAATAGTCGAGCCACAGGTCAAATAGTGCGATCGCCGTGTAAAAGCGCTACGGGCCGCTACGCTCGAACGCGAGATCGGCGGTGACTTGGTCCCAGCCGGTGCCTTCTGCTCCGACCAGCGCATCTTCACCGAGCTCTACATCTTCGAA
>JBFKXV010000445.1:0-2797 GCA_041637935.1 Burkholderiales bacterium
CGATACCAGTTCGAGCCGTTGGCGCAATAGCGGATCAGTATTCTCGTCCTCCAGCAATTCATCGATCGGTTTGGCAGCACGCCACAGTTGCATCTGCCCGCCGGCTGCTTGCGAGTAATAGCCAACCGTCTGACAACTCGCCAGCGACGCCACCAGCAAGGCAGCACCGCAAGCGATGAGAATCAGGCGGGACGGCTTAAACGGCACGGCAGAACGCATTCCAGACATAACGCATCAATTCAGAACAAATCACTGCGGTGCATCGTGCAGGAAGCGCCCATGTTGAAGAAAAAAGCATGCTTGCCGTCCGACACTTCCTGAAACCAGCATCGCCGTGTGCGAAACGCGCAGGTGGATGGTGTCCTTCGCACTGGGCAAATGCGTCTCGGCGACGCTGACCGTGCCGTCGTGCGGGCGCGTCAGCCGGCCGACCAGATGCCCGAGACCAAGCGGCAGCGTTCCGGCGATGACGCCGATTTCGACGCCTTCGGGGACACCCAGATGCGCGTGCGACCCCCAGACGTGGCTGTTGGCGCCGAGCAGAATGCGGCCGGCGTTAAAACTAGCGAGGCGGCGCCCGGACATGCTGCCTGCGATCGGACTGCCCAGCAGCACGACTCGCCGGACCCGTTGGTCGGCATGCAAATTCAATGCACGAAACGTCACCAGGCCACCCATGCTATGCGCGACGATGTGAATGACCTCCGTATCCAGTGATTCGATCAAGCGGGAAAGCTGCGCTGCACTCTTGGCGAGCCCGTCTCGCACGGTCGGGTAGCCAAAGCGTACCGGATGATAGCCGCAGCGCTGCATGCGCAAATGCAGTACATACAGCGTGGTGGCATTCATCCACAATCCGTGAAGCAGAATCACGCTAGCCTTGCTTTGGTTCGCGCTCATTGACGCGACTGACGCCGGCCGGTGTTCACGATCCTTCCAACTCAAATATTTCCAAAGCCGCCTTCAACGCCCGCGAATAGCGCTGCTTTTCGGTCGTAATTTTCGCGTCGTCCCAATCCCAGAAACCTTTGCGTGTTTTCATTCCACACTCGCCGCGCCGGACCATGTCAGCAAGAAATGCAGGCGGCGCATCGTCTTTGCACAAGTCCGGATACAAGCTCTTTCCGGCGGCCGCAGTCACATCCAGACCGGAGATCTCCTTTTGCAGCACCGGGCCGGCCGCGACGTAACGGAAACCGAAACCGTAGCGCACCGCCCGGTCGACATCCTCCGGGGAAGCCACGCCACGATCGATCAGCGACCAGGCTTCGCGCATCAGCGCCGCCTGCATGCGGTTGGCAAGGAAGCCCGGCACGTCCTTTTTAACCATCACCGGTTTCATCTGCAGTGCTTCCAATTCATCGTACAGGCGCTGCGCCATGGCTTGATCGGTGTACTCAGTGAGAACGACTTCGACCAGCGGTATCAGGTGCGCCGGCATGAAGAAATGCAAGCCAATCATTCTTTCCTGCGTCTCCAGCCCCTCGCCGATACGGCGCACCGAGTATGTCGATGAGTTGCTCGCCAGCGGCGTTGTCACATCGGCGAGCGAAACCATCTCACCAAAGATCTGTTGTTTGACAGCAAGATCTTCTTTTACGTTCTCGATCACCATATCAAGGCTGGTCCAGGGCAGGTCCTGCAGTTGTGAGACCAGCTCAATTTTCAGGCTCGCCAGGTCCACGCCAAGGTCAGCGGCCGAGGCTCGCGCCCGCTGCGCGTAACTGTCGCGGCTCTTTCCGGGACGCGCCATCAGATAGACATTACATCCCGACGCGGCAAAACGCACCGCCATATCCGCGCCCATGGTTCCGGCTCCGACAACGGCCAGGTTTTTCAAAGTTGTCGCCATAGTCTGTGCTCAAAAGGCAAAGTGAACGGGGAATTATAGGTGAGGTGCCTCTGTTACACTCATCCGCCTCCTATGCCCTTCCCCCTTGAAACCATCATCGCCATGGTGCTCATCGCGCTGGTGGCCTACACCATTCTCGGTATTTCGGGGTTCGGTTCGGCACTGGTGAGCATTCCATTACTGGCGCACTTTCTGCCGTTGACGACGATTCTGCCGATACTCGTCCTGGTCGACTTCATTGCAACCCTGACCAACGGCGTGAAATTCCGCAGCCACATCGACGTCCCGGAAATCAAGATCATCATTCCGATCATGTGTGCCGGCATCGCGATTGGGGTTGTTTTGCTCAGCCGGGTGCCCGGTACTTCGCTGTTGCCCGTGCTCGGTGTATCGATCGTCCTGTACGGGCTTTACCGTCTTCGCGAGCCAATTACCACCCGGTTCCTGTCACCGACCTGGGGTTATCCGGCGGGGTTCGCGGGGGGACTGATGGGCGGTTTGTTCGGCATTGGCGGACCGATTTATGCGAGTTACCTGTCGCGCCGGACAAATGATTTCGCGAAGATGCGCGCAACCATGGCGGCCATCTTCACTGTCAGTACTGGTGCACGTATCGTCGCTTTTCTGATTGCCGGTTTCTTTCTCGACCCTGCAGTATGGTGGGGCGTTGCGATCATCTTGCCGTTTATGTTCATTGGACTCAATGTCGGCCATCGGCTGCACGGCAAACTCCAGACGAAACACTTGTCGATTTTCGTCAGCGTCCTGCTGATCGCGAGCGGTGTGTCGTTGGCCGTAAGGGCCTTGGCAATCTAGGGCCTGTTAACACACATTGGGTCGATGCGTTGCTCCCCAAAATGGGGTCAGGCAAGGCGCGAGGAGTGCAGTTTGGCTATTCCAAATAAACGACGAGCAACACAGCATGGCACCATTTTGGGGGCAACC
>JBFKXV010000446.1:0-2792 GCA_041637935.1 Burkholderiales bacterium
AGCGCCAAGGCCTTCTTGCGCGCAGCGGCGTGGTCAACGATCGGCTCTGGGTAGTTCTGCCCTATCAGGCAACCGCTGGCACGTTGCACTTCCGGTGGCATTTTCCACGGCTCGTGCAAATATTTGTCAGGCACATCCCACAGCTCGGGCAATTGTGAGCGGATGAATGTGCCCTGTGGATCGAATTTTTTTGACTGCGTAACCGGATTGAAAATACGGAAGTAGGGCTGCGCGTCACAACCGGTTGAGGCACACCACTGCCACCCGCCATTGTTCGCCGACAAATCGAAATCATTCAAGTGTTGTGCGAAGTATCGCTCGCCCCACCTCCAGTCGATATGCAGATCCTTGACCAGAAACGAGGCGCTGACCATTCGCAGGCGGTTGTGCATATACCCGGTGGAGTTGATTTGCCGAATGGCAGCATCGACCAATGGATATCCGGTCTCGGCATTGCACCAGCGGCGGAAACGCGATTCGTCGTTATCCCACTCCAGGTCATCGTACTCGCGCCGGAAAGCGCTATCGGCCACGTAAGGGAAATGATGAAGAATCGAGAAGTAGAACTCGCGCCAGATCAGTTCCGACAGCCAGGTTGCGGCACCGGCCCGGTTGTCACTGTCGGCATCCAGCTCCACCGCCGTCCTGACCAATTGGCGTATCGAAATGGTTCCGAACCTCAGATGAACCGACAAACGCGAAGGCCCCGCCAGCGCCGGGTAATCGCGTGCCCGAGCGTAGTCGCCGATTCTTCCGAGGAAGTCTTCAAACAGGGTTGCGGCAGCGTGCGAGCCGCCTGCTAGATCGAGCTGCGAAAGATTGGTGCGGGCGAATCCGATGCTGTCCAGTTCAGGCAGTGATCCAACGTTTGCGGAGGCCAGCGATCCGGCGAGTTCCGCGACCGGGTACGGGTCGGTGTCGCGCGGGCTGAGCTTGTCCAGCCATGCCTTCTTGTATGGCGTGAAAACCACGTAGGGACGCTGTTCGGCGTTCAGAATTTCGGATTTCTCGAAGATCACCTGGTCCTTGAACGTATGCCAGGCACATGCCTGCTCGTCGAGGCGAACAGCTACATCGCGATCACGGTCCAGCGCGGCCGGTTCGTAATCGTGGTTGGCATAAACGGCCTGAATTTTGTGCCGGTTGGCGAATGCCGGGATCTCATCGCGCGCGCGGCCATGCACGACGTGCAAGTCGCCGCCGAGCGCCCTGAGTGCTTTCTTGAGATCGACAAGGCTTTGCCAGATGAACTCGACCCGCCGGTCGTACTTGCCCGGAAGCGCGTCAAGTATCTCGGTATCGAAAACGAACACGCAATGAACGGCTCGCGCCTCGTCGAGGGCCCGACTCAAGGCAGCGTTGTCCTCGGCGCGCAGGTCACGCCGGAACCACACCAGCGCTCGATCATAGTGCATCGTCAAGCCACCGGGTCAGCAAGTGCTTTGGCCAGACCACCTGCCAGCTCAGGGTGTGGCCTGCATTCTGCGCAACAGTACAAAAAAAGTTCAGCCCGGGCCTGAGCCATGGCGGTCCTTTTGTGCCAGAAACGACTTCGTTCAATCCGGGTTGGGGATGGGAGAGGCCCGGCTTGAAGCGATGGAACTGCATGCTGGCCCGCGCTGAAGTAAACCACTCTTTACAAAAGCCCTTACGCAGTTCGATCCGCTTCGGATTCAGCACCATCGCTACTCGACTCATGCCATCGCCCGGCGCAGCCGGCGAATTATCCAGCCCAGCACCGGCAGCTTGGCATACAACTCCTCGCCCGTATCCCAATAGTCCCGGTGGTAACTGACTTTTCCGGATACGTCGAACCGAATGTGGCTAACACCGTGTATTGTCTGTTCACCGCCGCCACGCATCAGGCGACTGCGGAAGTGCATGTCCCAAATCACGAATCCGTCATGGTCCGTCCCCGACCAACCTCGAATGACAAATCTGGGTTCCTCGAGCTTCCGATACATGTGCCGGAAGATCTGCTCAATCTTGTCGGCGCCATTGAACTCGTTGAACGGATCCTTGAAATAGGCGTCGGCAGTGTAGACATCCGTTACGTTCAAAACCGTCTCGGGAGAGAGATTGTTGTAGAACGCGATCAGTTTGTCGATATGAGCGGCGCGCATGCTCACAGCCCGGTGAGCCGGTGAATGAGCGGGAAGAAAAGACGGTACGGCAGCAGGCGCAACACTTTCATGAAACGGGTAAAACGTTTCGGGAAATGAATTTCGAACTGCCCGCGGCTGAATCCCCGCAGCATCTGTTTGGCCGCCTGCTCGGTAGAAATCAACGCCGGCATCTTGAACTCGTTCCGATCAGTCAGCGGAGTTTTGACGAACCCGGGATTGACCAGATAGACGCTCACGCCCTTGGGCCGCAAGTCCAGATACAGCGTCTCGGTGAAATTGATCAGTGCCGCCTTGCTGGCGCCGTAGACAAGGCTGGTTGGCAGCCCGCCATATCCGGCAACACTGGAAACGACCGCTATGCCGCCATTTCCTCGCGCTACCAGATCGGGGATGACCAATTCGAGTGTTCGAAAAACGCCGAAGACGTTGATTGTAAATAAATGCTCGGCGGTGCCAGCGTTCAATTCCCAGGCCCTCACCGGCAAATGCGTGCCGGCAAGAAGAACCACCAGATCAACACCCGACCACGCATCTCGCAACCGCGAATACGCCTCGTCTATGTCAGACGCATCGGTTACATCCACTGGCAACACCATGCTCTGTTCGGACGGATATTTGCGCGCCAGCGCTTCGAGTGCACCTGCGCCGCGTGCGCTGAGCCCAACC
>JBFKXV010000447.1:0-2762 GCA_041637935.1 Burkholderiales bacterium
ACCGGGCGCAGCGGCGTATTTGCGGATTATCGTCTGCGCGTCGCGAGCGTGATGCGGGACTATGGCATGAAAGAGCGCGGCGAGGCGCCTGAAGACAGCCGTGACGCTCATGGACCGGTGCAATGAATATAGAACACATTGCTATCTGGGCGGACGACATGGAACGCCTGAAAGATTTCTATGTGCGGTATTTTGGCGCCAAGGTCGGCCGGAAATATCACAACGCAGCGAAAGGTTTCGAGTCGTACTTCTTACACTTTGACTCCGGCGCGAGGCTGGAGATTATGCAGATGGAGAACGTTCTGCGGAACACCAATGACCCTCTGCAGCAATACACGGGGCTGGCACATTTCGCCATTTCGGTCGGTTCGAAAAGTCAGGTTGACGAATTGACTGCAATGTTGAAAGCAGACGGTTATCGCGTCCTGGATGGGCCACGCTTGACGGGCGATGGATATTACGAAAGCGTCGTTCTCGATTCCGATGGCAACAGGGTAGAGATCGCGGCCTAGCTGGTTGGCCAACGGGGTTGCTTCGGCACGGCCAATTCCTATTTTTCAGCCTGTGAACTACTGCCTTGCGTAACCAATTCGATCAACGCGGTGCCGTAGCGCTCGAGTTTTTTTGCGCCAACACCGCCGATTGCCGAGAGTGCGGTCAAGTCGCCAGGCTTGATCGATGCAATCTCTGTGAGGCTGCTGTCGTGCAGAATGACGTAGGCGGGGACGCCCTGGACGCGTGCTTCATTGCGGCGCCATTCCTTGAGTTTATCGAGCAGGACGGTATCCGCGGCAGACAGCCCGGTCGTAGTCAGTGAGTGCTTCGCGGATCTGGTTTTGTTTCGTTTGCCGGTTACGATGCGGCGCATTTGCACCTGCTGTTCGCCTTTGAGAACCGGGCGGCTCGCGTCGGTGAGCTTCAGTGCGCCGTGGGCACTGTAGTCGACATGCACGTATCCGAGCGCAATCAATTGCCGGAAAACGTTGCGCCACTCGCGCTCGTCGAGATCGACGCCGATGCCAAATACCTTGAGTTGATCGTGCCCCCAGCGGCTGATCCGCTCGCCGCTCCTGCCGCGCAGCACGTCGATGACGTGCACCGCACCGAAGCGTTGGCCGGTACGGTAGATCGCCGACAGCGCTTTGCGCGATACTTCGGTCGCATCCCAGGTTTGCGGCGGCTCTGAACAGGTATCGCAGTTGCCGCACGGCTGGCTGTGCTCGCCGAAATACGACAGCAAGCGTACCCTTCGGCAGGCAGGTGTTTCGCACAAGCCCAGCAGGGCGTCGAGCTTGGCGCCGGAGACGCGTTTGAATTCTTCGCTGCCGTCTGACATATTAATCAAGCGCCGCTGCTGCACGACGTCGCCTAGTCCGTATGCCATCCATGCGTCGGCCGGCAAGCCGTCACGTCCGGCGCGGCCGGACTCCTGATAGTAGCCTTCGATGCTCTTGGGCAGGTCGAGGTGCGCGACAAAGCGCACATCCGGTTTGTCAATGCCCATGCCGAACGCGATGGTGGCAACGATGACAATGCCTTCCTCGCGCTGGAAACGCGCCTGGTATTCGGCCCGCGTCCGCGTGTCCATGCCGGCGTGATAGGGCAGTGCCTCGATTCCCTGCGTCTGCAGCCAGGCGGCGGTTTCGTCGACCTTGCGCCGCGACAGGCAATAGACAATGCCGGCATTCCCAGCATGTTCCTGTCGCAGGAACCGTAACAGCTGTGCCCGAGGATCGGTTTTGTCGACAATGGTGTAGCGGATGTTGGGACGATCGAAGCTCGAAACGAAGACCTGTGCGTTCTCCAATGACAGGCGCGAGATAATCTCTACACGCGTCCGCGGATCGGCAGTCGCGGTGAGCGCAATGCGCGGCACCTCGGGGAATCTTTGATGCAGTACCGACAGCTGCAGATATTCCGGCCGGAAATCGTGACCCCACTGTGAAACGCAGTGCGCTTCGTCGATGGCGAACAGGGCGACGCGCGTGCGTGCCAGCAGATCGAGACAGCGTGGCGTCGTCAGCCGTTCCGGGGCGACGTACAGCAGGTCCAGTCCGCCTTCGAGTAAAGCACGTTCGACGTTGCTCGCAGCGTCTGCATCGAGCGTGGAATTCAGAAATGCCGCACGCACGCCGAGTTGCGTAAGCGCTGCGACCTGGTCCTGCATCAGGGCAATCAGCGGCGAGATGACGATGCCAGTGCCGGCACGCAGCAATGAGGGCACTTGATAGCAAAGCGATTTGCCGCTACCGGTTGGCATCAGCACCAGGGCGTCGGTGCCAGCGGTGACACACTCGACGATCTGCTCCTGTCTGTCGCGGAAAGCGGTGTGCCCGAACACGTCGCGCAGCATGGCGCGGGCGGAGTTGACGTCAAGTGTCGGGGCGGATGATGGTGCAGTCATGACCGCGTATAGAGTGTCAGGGTGTGGCTCGCGCTGCAAGCGCCGGGCGATCGTGGTGCTGCGGGTTGGCGAATTGTTGCAAAGACGGCTAGCAACGCCTGTCCGGTCGCGGTCCGCGGTTGCGGGCCAAATACACGGTGTTCGATGACTGACCGCCGCTATACGGATTGTAAAATGTGATCACGTGGGCCTCGCAAGACTCGAAGACCGAATCGAGTAGCCGGATGAACGTGTCGTCCGGAGGATCGTTCGACCACAACCCGAAGATACCACCGGGATGGAGCTTGGCGGCGAGGCCGCGCAACCCCGATTCCGAATAAAAAGTGCTGTTGGCCGGGTTGAGCCAGTGGCTCGGTGA
>JBFKXV010000448.1:0-2740 GCA_041637935.1 Burkholderiales bacterium
CATGCGAAGAAACATCTGGACGATCACAAATATCGACCGCGGCGAGACCCTTGGTCGTGCAAAACAGCAACAAGCACATTCCAATAATGCTTTTGCGTAACCGTTGCGGAATTGCTTTCAACAGTGCTTCCGGCAACTGAGCCTAGGTTCCCTGGTCACCCATGACTGCTTGAGTGTGCCTCACTTAAATCACCGCTACAACTGATCGTCACGCGGCGTCCAGGCATGGCTGACTTCAAGCGGATGCCGTGCTCCGCGCCGCACCGACCCCATTTTGTACAAGCGCAGGCGGATCAGTGCGAGGTGCTCACGGCCCCAGAACAATTCGTCGTCGAGCACGAAAGTAGGAACGCCGAAAACGCCGCGCTCCTCGGCTTCGGAACGGATTCGGTCGTGTAACGCACGCCCCTCGCCTGCTGCCCAGTCTGTGAATCCCGCGCTGTCGATGCCGGATTCATCGAGAACGCTCTTAATGACGCTCAGGTCTTCGATATCCAGCGCCCGTTTCCAGAACCGCTCAAAGACGATGTTGTTGTACTTGCGCACGCCGCCATGCGCTTTCGCCCACAGCATACCAATGCCGGAAAGTGACGAATCCCAGATCTTTTGCGGGCCGCGAACCGTAATGCCGCGCAGGTTGGCATAGCGCCGTACGTCCATGTACGAATACTTCACCCGCCGCCATTGATGCGATGTGCGGTTCTCCTCGACGACGGTACCGTCCTTAGCGACGATCGCACTGCCAAGAAAATCCGGAATGTCGAGCGTATAGGGCAGCCAGTCCAGTTTCACATGGAAATCGCGTGCAAGCTCCCATGCCGGCTCAACTGCCAAATAAGCATACGGGCTCTTGTGATCGATATACAACTCGATAATTTTTGCCGTCATTGCGTTGGCCTAAAAAGTAAAACCGTTACAAAGCGCTGCTTCCCGCCCAGCCCGTGGCTCAGCCATAGGTGGCATCGAGATAACGCACAATGTCAGCCGATTCCGGCATCCAGCGCACTTCGCCATTTGGGGAAGTGATGTGCAGCACCGGCACGGTGGCACGTCCTTGCGCACTGACCAACTCATCGCGATGCCTGGTGTCCGCAAAGATATCGCGCAACTCCACCTCGACGCCGAGCCGATCGATCGCCGCCCTGGCCCGCATGCAATATGGGCAACCCTCGAAGTGATACAGCGCAAGCTTGTCCTTGGCAGGCGTATCCGCCGGCGCAAAATGTTCGATGAAATGGCCGGCGTAGAACTCGTGCCAGTTGCTGTCCGGAGCAAGTGCGTCTCGTTCGAAATCAGCATTCATCAAACAATAGACGAGTTCGCTTTTGGTGAACGCGGTCTGCAGAACCTTCGCCAGCCGTTCATGCAGATAGCCGGCATACCAGATCGGCCAATCCGGATCTGTACCGTCTGCGGCTGCAAATGCCTCGTGATGCGCCTTCCCGGTTTCGACCATTAGCGCCGCGATTTTTTTCTTTAGTTCATCGTGCATTCGATGTTTCCTCTTTGCCCATTCAGTTTCCAACCATTGTTCATCTCAACACACAGAAACAGTGCGCTGTACTCCTGACTCCTCACGCCTCACGTCTGAGCACCCGCCCATAACGCTGCGCCTGCACCGTGTCATCGCGTACCGCAACACCGCCGTTGACGAACACCTGGCGAATACCTGCCGGGTACTGATTCGGATCATCATAGGTCCCCTTGTCGATGACGGTTGTTGGATCAAACAACACCAGATCCGCAAAGGCACCCTCTTTGACCTCTCCCCGGTCACGCAAACCGAATTTGCGCGCCGGAAATCCGGTCATGCGATAGATCGCAGTCGACAAGTCAAACAGCTTCAGGTCACGCGAGTAATGGCCCAGCACGCGTGCGAAGCTGTTGTACAAACGCGGGTGCGGCTTGCCTTCAAGCGTTGGAATGCCATCGGAGCCAATCATTGTGGAGGGATGGCGCATCACGGCCTGGACATCGTCTTCGCTCATCATATGCAGGACAACGGTCATGCCCGGCGACTGGGCGAGAATCATTTCTGCCGTCGCTCGCGGGCTTTGATTGAAAGCAGCACTCAGGTCGGCAATGGAACGCCCTTCCCATTCGGGGTGTCCCGGCGCCGCCGCAATGACGACATCGTCCGGCGGAATTGTTCTCATCTCACCGAACTGGCTCTCCTTGGCGAACGCACCGTTCTCCAGTACCGTTTGTAACGACGTGCTGCCGGCGGTATACGGATACTGATCCGCGTGGACATCCTCGCCGCGGCGCTGCGCATCTTCGATCAGCTTCAGGGAGTCCTTTACCAGCCCCCAGCTTTCACGGCCGCGCGCCTTGTGATGAGAAATCTGCACGCCGACGCCGCCGCGGGCGCCGATCTCGATCGCCTCGGAAACAGACTCGAGCAAGCCGCTGCCCTCGTTTCGCATGTGGGTCACGTAAAGTGCGCCCGTCCCGCGCATTTCAGAAACCAGTTCCACCAACTCGTCGGTTCCCGCGTAACGGCCCGGGTCATAGATCAATCCGCTGGAGACCCCGAACACGCCCGCTTCCAGTGCTTCACGCAACAACGCTTTCATACCCGACATCTCTTGATCGGTAAGCGCACGATCAACACTGCCGCTTGCGGCCTTACGAATCGTACCGTGCCCGGCAAGCACACCGATGTTGACTCCGGGTGTAGTTGACTCGAGCGCTGCCGCATATCCGGCATGGCCCTCGTAAGGGGTAATCTGCGCACTGG
>JBFKXV010000449.1:0-2732 GCA_041637935.1 Burkholderiales bacterium
AGTACATGAGGATTCCGAGCACCGCGCAAGCCCGGATCAAGGTCGCGCAGTAGTTTTTCAGCAGCCTGTTAAACAAAATACCCCGCCAGGGCGGGGTGTAGCTTGACGAATATCGGAGCATTCCCTAATCGTTGGCACGGAACCTACCGTAGGCAAGCAAGCGTTCGAAGCGTTCTTCAAGCAATTGGTCCATCGACTTTCGCTTCAACGAAGCCAATGCCTCCTGCAGAGAATTTTTCATGACCTGCATCATCGCCTCCTGATCGCGATGCGCGCCACCCAATGGCTCGTCGATGACCTTGTCGATCAGGCCAAGCGTTTTGAGCCGGTTGGCAGTAATTCCCAGCGCTTCGGCTGCCACCGAGGCTTTGTCAGCGCTCTTCCACAATATTGAAGCGCAGCCCTCCGGAGAGATCACCGAGTAAATCGAATACTGCAGCATCTGCACGAGGTCACCGACCGCGATCGCCAAAGCACCACCGGAGCCGCCCTCGCCGATGATGGTGACAATTATCGGCACACGCAACTCAGCCATGGCAAAAAGATTGCGGCCAATCGCCTCTGACTGACCACGCTCTTCCGCACCGACACCGGGGTAAGCACCAGGCGTGTCGACGAATGTCATTACCGGTATGGAGAAGCGCTCCGCCATTCGCATCAGCCGTAACGCCTTGCGATAACCCTCCGGCTTGGGCATACCGAAGTTACGGTGTAACTTGTCTTTGGTGTCGCGGCCTTTCTGGTGGCCGATGAGCATGACCGACTGACTTCCAAAACGGGCCAGTCCGCCAACAATCGAAGGATCATCGGCGAATGCACGATCGCCATGCAATTCTTCGAAGTCTGTAAACAATTCGTTTATGTAGTCGAGCGAATACGGCCGCTGGGGATGTCTCGCGACCTGTGAGATCTGCCAGGCCGACAGCTTGCCGTAGAGGTCCTTGGTCAATGACGCGCTCTTCTTCTGCAAGCGCATAATCTCTTCTGAGATATCGACCGCAGAGTCATCCTGCACATAGCGCAGTTGCTCGATCTTCGCCTCGAGTTCAGCGACCGGCTGTTCGAAATCCAGAAACGTCGTTTTCATACGGTTTTGATCAGAACTGCTTTCAATCAGTGCGGGGTTTATCGGAATTGCGTTTGATTCGGAACGGCGTTTAATCAGGAACGGCGTCTATTCTAGAACCTATCTCGCAATTGTTCACGCCACTAAAACGGCCTTGTACAGCTCGCCGACCAACTTCGAAAGCATATGCAGGCGCAAGCGCATGCCTGTGGCGCTGCATACAGGCAAGCAAAACGCACGCCCCGACGAAAGCGCAAACAATGCCAGGTGCATGCAATGACCTTTACTTGGCAGGGCCGAGGTCATCCGCACGCGCCCATGCAGGGCGACACCGATAATCGCGAGGCGGGGCCGCCCGGACCTGATTCAGTCCAACAAGGGCGAACGGTGGACAGCCCCTAGAATACGACGCCTTCTCGACCGCGCGGATCATTCCCGACCTGCCGCTCGCCTGTTTTTGCATCCACGAAGACAGCCTGCATGTTGCCCCACTTGCGTCGATAGACTTCTACCTCATGACCACGGCTTCTAAGCGCCTCGATCCACTCGTCGCTGAAGCTGTCGGGTTCGACCTGAACCCGGTCGGGAAGGTACTGGTGGTGATAGCGCGGCAAGCTGACGATGTCACGCGCGTCGGCACCGCTGTCGCTCAAATAGTTAATGATGCCGATCATCACCATACTGATAATGCGCGAACCACCCGGCGTGCCGAGTACCAATATGCCGCGTTCGCTCTCGACGAATGTCGGTGACATTGAAGAAAGCGGCCGCTTGCCCGGTTCGATCGCGTTCGCCGCATTTCCGACCAACTTGTACAAATTGGGTGACGCCAGGGCGATGGCGAAGTCGTCCATGTGATTGTTGAGTAACACGCCGCTATCGCCGGCGACGAAACCGGCGCCAAACGGACCGTTAATTGATAACGTCGCCGCTACCCTGTTTCCGTCTGCATCGACGATTGAGAAATGGGTGGTGTCGGTCCCCTCCTCTGCGACATCATAGATCGACGGCAGCTCGGAACTGGGTGTAGCCCGCTGCAATTCGATGCTGTGGGCACGCTTGCGCGCATACGCATTCGAAGCAAGTGTTGCCACTGGCACATCGACAAAATCCTGGTCGCCCATGAAACGTGCCCGGTCATTGTAGGCACGCCGCATCGCCTCGATCATGACGTGAATGCGGTCGCGTTCGGACAACGCGCCGGCATTCAGCGCGTCCAGTATTTGCAGGGTCTGAGCCATGACCAGGCCACCCGATGAAGGCAGCGGCGCGGTCGTGATCGTGGCCCCGCGAAAGCGAAAGCGCTGCGGTTCGCGTTCCACCACGCGATAATCAGCCAGATCGTCCAGTGTCCAGTAACCGCCATTGGATCGCACCGACTGGACCATCTGCTGAGCCATCGGACCATGGTAGAAAGCGCTGCTACCGCCGGTTGCGATGCGACGCAAGGTTTCAGCAAGGCGCTTCTGGCGAATCAGGTGCCCGTGCGCAACCGGAGCGCCATGTTGAAGATAGGTCGCAGCACTGTCCGGAAAACGATTCAGCATATCGACCATCCAGCCTGACACACGCACGTAACGCGAATCCGCGTGGAAGCCGTTTTCCGCCAGCCGAATTGCTGGTGCCAGCGTGCGACTCAACGGCAGGGTCCCGTATTTTGTTGTGA
>JBFKXV010000450.1:0-2728 GCA_041637935.1 Burkholderiales bacterium
CGCCTGATAGATGACCGCTGCGCCGGCCGTGACCTCCTCCGTCCTAGCTGCATCGGACAGATCGGCCGCTGCCATTTCCACATCGGCAGGCATCAGTGCCGGGCGATGCCCGCTGCGGTTGACGGCGTGCACCTGCAGTCGGCGGCCGCGAAGCGAGCGGGCGATCCAGCATCCCACCGGTCCGGTGCCGAGAATGACGTGCAATGAATTGTTAAACGCCTGGCTCATTGGCTCGGTTGACTGTCCGGTAAATTGATACTCAGGCTCGGATTATGCTCCATATATTGCATTGCAACAGATCATGGATGGTGCCAGAAATGCGTTTTGTTGGCGAAGTTTTGCTCCGAATGAGAACCAAGTGCCGATCGGGTAAACTAAGTGCGTTGATGCATATTTTCTTGCCTCGCCTGCGGTTCGACAGGCACGTCATTATCGGGCTCGCGGCGCTGGCATTCACTACGTCTTTTGGCGCACGTGCCGATCTCGGGGCGTCTGCTACTGGCACCGTGTACGGTTCCCAGGTTGCGGCGATGCCGTTCACCGAGACCAAGTTCGCCCGCCAGATCGGGCGGCCGAACAACGTCGATGAGCTGGTGCGGCGCATGCTCACGGCGATCCGGGCCTGGTCGCCGTATCACACCGATGTAGGCGTGCCCATGGTGCGTGCGATTGAACGTGACGAGATGCACCGCAGACTTTGCGGTGGGCCGTGCACCATTCGCGCCGCCTACATTCCGGGCGAAGGCGTCTACTACGACGCGGAGATGAAGCCGCTGACCAATCGGTATCATCAGTCGATCCTGTTTCACGAACTGGTACACCATGTCCAGGTGGAACATGCCAGCCACTCGGATTTCGAGGAGTGCCGTCGCTGGGGACAGCGTGAGTCCGAAGCCTACGCACTGCAAAACCGCTATCTGCACGGCCTGGGCTTGTCCAGGCTGGTCCTGAATCCGGGCAAGTTTTGCGGACCGGCATAGTCGTCGAGATCGCACCAATCCAAAACTGCACCAATCCAAAACTGCACCAATCCAAAACTGCACCAATCCAAAACTGCACCAACCCAATAACGCACCAACCAGGTGCCACTGCACCGCAAGCGGTTCAGAATCGGTGAATGCGGGCCGGGTATGCCGGACATAGACATGTTGCTGAGTGGGAAATGACGGCCAGCAAATACGCTATCTGGCGTCTCAGCGGAGCACGCTCCAATCCGTCCGCTCCGCCTTCTTATTTATAACTCGCTGACCCAGACACCGACATCCAGGCTGGCGCCCGGTGGCCCCTGGAATGAGCCGGATACCGGCGGTATTGATTCAGGCAGCCTCGCAACGGCGACTGCGATGTGATCCGTACCAACCAGTGCTCCAATAGTCGGATCGAAGCCGGTCCAGCCGGCACCCGGTAAAAACACTTCAGCCCAGGCATGCGTCGCCCCGTAATCAGTATCCGTGGGTGGCGAGTGAAGATAGCCGCTGACAAAGCGCGCGGCGAGGCCCATTTGGCGTGCCGTTTCCATGAACAGATACGCGTAGTCGCGGCACGAACCGGTGGCGCGGGACAGCGTGTCCGCCGGCGTCTGAACGCCGGGCTCCTCGCGTACCTGATAGGACAGCGATTGCTGAATGCGTTGCGCAAGGCGCCGCAGCAAGGCATACGTCTCGATGTGCTCCCCCGAGTGCCACAATTGTTTAACCCACTCTTCCAGCACATTGCCTTCGAGTGGTTCAATAACCTTGAGATAGGGCGTCAACGCGTCGCGATCCTCTGGTTCGTAAGCAAACGGATAGTTCGTCGCATAATCAGCAACCACAAAATCGAGCGGCTCTTCGTTGTATTGCTGAATTACGACCTCGCTCTCGATCGCGAGCTGGTTGGCCTGTGAAGCAAACGTAGCGATGGCGACCGAGTTATCCTCCACGTCGCGATGCCAGCGCAGTAAAGCCGTTGGCCTGATTTCGAGCATGGACCATTCGATCCGCAACTCATGGCCTTCTTTTGGGCGCAGTCGCAAAGCATGGGGGTTGAGCCGCACAGGCTCGGGAAAATTGTAATAGGTCCGGTGAACGATTTTGTAGCGTTGCATGGGGTTTGGTATATGGCGGTGTCAGGCGCTCAGGGTAGCGCCTTATTGAGTCAGAGGGGGATTTCGGGCTCAGGTGTGACGAGTGTGCGCAACGACTGGCGGCTAGTTTGATTCATATGAAACCAGGAACGGCGCTCACTATTCCCGTTCAAATGGGATCATATTCAAATCGATTCGTCGTCAAATCGCCTCGTAATCAAATCGCCTCGTAATCAAATCGTTTCGTAATCAACTCGTTTCGTAATCAACTGGCGCAGCGGTTTCCATCATCACCTGCTGTGGCACCCGCGCCCGTTCTGCAGCGTCTTTTTCTTCACGGGTTCCAAGTTGTGCTTCCATGTAGGCACCAAGGTAACGGCCGCGCTCAACGATATTGCGGCCAACGCGTAAACGCCTTGCCTCAAACTGCTGAAGCGCCTGCGTAATGTCGTCTGTTTCGTCCAGGGATTGCGCTAAAACCAACGAGTCGGCAGTTCCTTTCGGCACACCCATTGCCACGTGCGGCCGTATCGCGAACGCGGCATCGCCGATGATCACCACGCGCCCGAACGCCATTTGCGAAGGTTCGATGTCCATAATGGGTTGAAAGAAATGCGTGCGCGCATGGCGAATCGCCTCGGCGAACTGTGGCGCCATCACTTC
>JBFKXV010000451.1:0-2724 GCA_041637935.1 Burkholderiales bacterium
GCACATGCTTACCAAGATAAAATGGTGACGGTTGCAATGAACGGCGAGACCAAGCTGGAGGGGAAGGCAGTCGGAGTGGATGAAACTGGCGCGTTGCTTGTGCAAACCGCGCAAGGCACGCGCGCTATCCATTCAGGCGACTTGTCGTTACGCCTTAAAGCGGACTAGGCGGACTAGCCAGATGAATTATCGTTCGCTGCGATCGTTGCCCGTTTTTACTGTTTTTGACGGATAGTCTGGCGGCGCTGCGCGGATACTGACTTTGTCACCATCAATTCGAATACTGGCCGTTGATGCGGGAAACAGCCGCGTAAAGTGGGCATTGCACGCGAACGGCGCTTTTACCGAGCAAGGCTGGGTTGCCACCAATGAACCGCAGCGGCTGGATGCTGCGTGGAAATCATTGGCCGCGCCTGATGCGGTGGTGATTGCCAATGTTGCGGGCCACACTGTTGGCACATACTTGACCTTCGCTTGCCGGCGCTGGAGGCAGTCACCTATATGGGTCAAGGGTCAGGCGCAGCAGTGCGGCGTGAGCAACGCGTATGACAACCCGGAGCAGCTAGGCCCGGACCGCTGGGCGGCGTTGATCGGCGCACATGTTACTGCGCCGGGTAATTGCGTTGTCGTTTGCACGGGAACTGCGACAACAATCGACGCACTGACCGGTAACGGGGCGTTTCTCGGCGGCATGATTTTGCCAGGCCTTGACATGATGCACAGCGCGCTCGCGAGTAAGACTGCGCGGCTCGGCTCGCAGCAGGGCCAGGTGGTCTCGTTTCCGCGCTCCACCCCCGATGCAATCACAACCGGTGCGGCTCGCGCCACATGTGGTGCGATCCAACACATGCTTGGCGAGATGCAGCAAGCCGGATATGACGATGTGAGCGTCGTTGCGACCGGCGGTGCCGCGCCTCTGGTTGCAAGCGCCTGTCGCTTTCCTATATCGATGAACGACATACTGGTGTTGCAAGGTCTGGTGCGCATGGGCGAAGAGATAATTGCGCAGTCTGGTTCGTCACGGAGCACGCCTGGCAAAGGCATGACGGGACGAAAAGAGTCGCGCCGATGAGGTGGTTGTTCGTTTTTCTGCTGCTGGTCAATATCGCGCTGGCGGGATACGGCTACATCCGCCACACACGCCCCAACCCTGACGCCAAGATCGTCGATTTTCAGATGAACGCCGACAAGATCCAGATTGTTCGCGAGCCGGTCATTCCTGCTGCGCAGCGCGCCGCTCGGGCACGCACGGCCTGCCTGGAATGGGGCACCTTCGGCGATCTGGAGCTGAAGCGGGTCAGCGAAGCACTTGCGTCGCTGGAACTCGGCGATCGCATCACGGCGCGCAAGCAGGAAGTGACAACCAATTGGTGGGTGTTCATGCCGCCGCAGGGTTCACGGGCACGCATGGATCGCAAGGCAGACGAACTGGTCGATCTGGGCATCACTGATTTCGTCAAGATGCCCGAGCCCGGGCGCTGGCGCTACGCGTTATCGCTCGGCGCGTTTCGGAACGAAGAAGGCGCACGCGCTTACCTGGCCGAACTCAGGGACAAGGGAATTCGCACCGGAGAGATTGGACGGCGCGAGCAGCGCATGCTGCAAACGACTCTGGTTATTCGCGCGCCGAATCCGGCTGAGTCTACGCAACTGGTCGAATTGGCGAGACGCTTTCCCGGAAGCGACATGCGCGCAACACAGTGCTAGCCTGCATATTTCACGAAGGCGGTAGCGCATCCCACGTGTTAGCGAAACGAATCAACGTGATAGGAAATTTATTGGGCATTGTCGCGCAGGGACAGTTTGTACCTATTCACTTTCAGGAAAAATGTGCCGTCACAGTTTGAACGATCGTCCTTGAGCAACAGTCTGGCTATTACTCTGCGGCCGATCGTCCAACCCGTATAGGCACATTTCCCCTGAGAAGCGAATCCTTCGTGAAATATGCAGGCTAAGCGCTCCTCAGGCGCTGGCCGCGGCTTCGTCCGTCAGCTCGATGTCAAAGGCGGCGGAGATGAGCGCCCGGGTGTAGGGCTCGCGCGGCTTGTCGAAAATCTGCTTCGCCGGCCCGTGTTCGACCAGTTGGCCATCGCGCATCACGATAACTTCATCGCTCAACGCGCGGACCACGCTCAGATCGTGACTGATGAACAGGTATGCCAGCTGGTGACGTTGCTGCAGCTCGCGCAACAGGTCAACGATTTGTGCTTGCACGGACATGTCCAGTGCGGATGTCGGCTCGTCGAGTACAACGAAACGCGGTTTCAGCACCATGGCGCGGGCAATCGCAACGCGTTGCCGCTGTCCGCCCGAAAATTCATGCGGATAGCGATGACGGCTCTCAGGATCGAGACCGACTTCCTTGAGCGCGTCGATAATTAGCTGCTCGCGCTCGGCCGGTGAATCAGCCAGCTGGTGGACTTCGATGCCTTCTCCGACAATTTGTGCTACCGACAAACGCGGACTCAGACTGCCGAACGGGTCTTGAAAGACGATCTGCATTTCGCGGCGCAATGGGCGCAGCGGCTTTGCCCGCAATGCCTGGATCTCGCGGCCGAGGAATTGGATGCCACCCTGGCTTTGCTCGAGGCGAAGCAGCGCCAAGCCCAAAGTCGTCTTGCCCGAGCCGCTTTCGCCGACCACGCCAACGGTTTGACCTTCGTGAACGCGCAGACTGATCCCGTCGACGGCCTTGATGTGGCCGACCGTCCGGCGTAACACGCC
>JBFKXV010000452.1:0-2715 GCA_041637935.1 Burkholderiales bacterium
CGATGATCGGCGGGCCTGTATCGACTGGGAGGACGGGTAGATGGCTGAGCGAACCGGTATCGGCTTGATTGGCCTGGGCATGGCGGTCAAGCCGCATGCGCTGGCGTTGAAGGATCTGAGCCGGCAGATCGATTTCATCGGTGGTTACAGCCGTACCGCCGAGAGGCGTGCTGAGTTTGAGAAAACATACAGTTTGCCCGCTATCGACTCGCTCGATGCGTTGTTGAATGATCCGCGGCTTGATGCCGTGATCGTTATCACGCCACCGAGCAGCCACGCCGAGTTGGCGATACGTGCAGCCAGGGCCGGAAAACACGTTCTTCTGGAAAAGCCGCTCGATGTCACCTTCGACCAGGCGCGCAGCATCGTCGACGCTGTAGAAGGCGCGGACCGCAAGCTTGGTGTGGTGTTTCAGTATCGCTTTCGCGAATCAACTGTGACCTTGCGCGAATTGCTGCGCGCCGGCGAACTGGGTGATTTGCTCAGCGTCTCATGTAACGTGCGCTGGTGGCGCCCGGCGGAGTATTACGCCAAGCCGCCGGGACGCGGCATGCGTGAGCGTGACGGTGGCGGTGTGTTGTTGACGCAGTCGATTCACACACTCGATGTATTGCTCGACCTGGTCGGGCCGGTGCGAAAAGTCTCTGCGCAATGCCGCACCAGTCCGTTGCGTGACATCGATACCGAAGATATCGCCAGTGCTTCGGTCGAATATGCCAACGGCGCAATCGGCGTGGTCGATGCCACCACCGTTGCTTACCCGGGTTACACCGAACGTATCGATATCGCCGGCACCAAGGGCAGCGCAGTGCTCGAGGCCGAGCGGCTGGTGGTGCATCGCATCGGCGAGCAGTCATTCCATCTCGAGGGTTCAACCGAAGGCGGTGGCGGTGCCGACCCGATGGCTTTTTCGCACGAACCGCACCGGCACCTGATTGAAGACTTCCTCAATGCCGTGCGCAGCGGCAAACAACCGCGTGCCAGTGGCCGCAGTGCGCTGCCGGTGCATGCCCTGATTGACGGCATGCTCGAATCAGCACAAAAGGGTGAGACGGTGACTGTGCAATCGGCCTGACCGACCAGTCTGACTAACCCGATTGGGCAAGAATCTCCCAAGTGTAATGAGCTGAGTTGCGGTAGCACGCCTTGGCGAGCTCGATGCCGCGCGCGGCCATGGCGAAATCCCGTGTAAACGGCATGTCGTCAGAGACGTGGCGCATAAAACGCTCTCAGTGCCGCATTACCTGTCCGCTCAGCGTGGCGCAGTTGTGCCGCCGGTGTTTTTCGCGCAGATTTTTGTTTTCAGACTAAAGATGCTGAATTCGTAAAATGGTTATTGACGGTACCACTCGTGTTTATGCCGTGATCGGCGATCCGGTCAGTGCGGTGCGCTCACCCGAATGGTTCAACTCACTGTTCGAGAAAAACGGCGTGAACGCCGTGCTGATTCCATTGCAGGTTGGCCGCGATGATCTCGCCACCGCGTTTGCCGGACTGAAGACCATGCGCAATCTTGATGGGCTGGTTGTGACCATGCCGCACAAGGGAGCAATGTGCCGGCTGCTTGACGAACTGGGTCCGGCGGCGCGGACTGTCGAGGCGGTCAATGCAGCGCGTCGCGATCCCGACGGACGATGGATCGGCGACATGTTCGATGGCCGCGGCTGCGTGCGCGGACTGCGCGATGAAGGTCACGAAGTCAAAGGGCGTAGTGTGTTTCTGATTGGCACCGGCGCGGCCGGCTCGGCGGTTGCCTTCGCGTTGGCTGAGGCAGGCGTAAGGCAACTGGTGATCGATGATATCGATGAGGTACGCCGTGCACGCGTTGCGCAACGTGTGCGCAGGAGGTTTTCCGGGACCGATGTGCGGGCCGGAAAACTTGAAGGCGTCGAATTTGATCTGGTCATTAACGCAACGCCGCTTGGTATGAAGCCGGACGATCCATTGCCGCTCGATCCTGCCGCGCTGCCCGGTTCGACCCTGGTGGTCGACGTGATCACCAAGCCCGTTATCACGCCATTGCTCGATCGGGCGCGCCAGTCGGGGCACCGTATCCACTCCGGCAGCCATATGCACGCCGGCCAGGCGATCGAAGCGGCGCGTTTCTTCGGCCTCAGCCCCTGATCAATTCTGCCTCGTGCAGAGGCGATGGCATCGCTGTCCGGCGAGTTTCAGCAGCCGGGAATAAGAGCCGAAATTTGCCCTGTTTTCGCTTACCCGATTGGCACTGGTTTTGCGTTGTATGTTCCTTGATAGCAAGCGCGTCTCCTGGCGAAGCAGTGATCGGGGCGCACCAGAAATTCACTTTCGGAGTACGTCATGCAGACAGCCGATCCTTATCGGGCCCCCGTAGCGCAGGTTGCCGACCTGGAATCGGGCGGCGTTTCAAGCATCAACATCTGGTCCCCCAAAGGCCGACTTGGCCGTGTACGTTACATTGGTTACTCGGTGGGACTGGGCCTGTTGATTAACTTTGTTTCAAGTATTCTGACCGCAATGGTGGGTGGCGGCCCCGGCGCCGTCATCATGGTTATCGGGATGGCGGGCGGTCTGCTGATTCACGGCCTGTTGTCAGTCCAGCGTGCGCACGATTTCAATGCCAGCGGCTGGATGGCGATTCTTGCCTTCATACCGTTGCTCAACTTCCTGTTCTGGTTCGTTCCGGGAACTGACGGCGACAACCGGTTTGGTGCCAGGACGCCGCCCAACACCACC